>CBDUMX010000053.1:0-12035 GCA_965368435.1 uncultured bacterium | reverse complement strand
TTGGTTCAAGTTAATAGCAGTGAGTTTGAAGCGCAGCTTAAAGCTCAAAAAAGTACATTTATAGGTCTAATTAGTCAGGCCTTGGCCGATATAGCTCTAGACTTCTCTGATGAATACCCAAAATGGTTGGCATTTGTGGAGCAAATTGACCCATCTAGTCCTCTTCCAGAATTACCAAAGTTAAATAATCAGAAACTAAAACAGTTTCTTTCTACTAGATCTATTTTGTCGAATTACTACACTATCAAGAGTCAAGAAGAGCGGCTTAGAAAACACCGAATTACAGCTCCTTATTCTGGGATACTAAGTGAAGCGCTGATCGATCCAGGCACTTTAGTGCGTGTTGGACAAAAATTAGGAACTTTTGTTCAAGATGGACGCTATGAATTAGAAGCTGCCGTGAGTAAATATGATTTGCAATTTTTACAGCTTGGCAATAAAGTAAAATTGAACTCTCAAGAAGGTGAGTCATATACAGGTACTATTAGCAGAATCAATTCAGTGATTAATACAAACACCCAATTGGTTAGTGTATTTATGAATGTAACTGGTCCAAAACTTAGAGAAGGTCTATACCTGAGCGCATCTATTAGCGGCGGTAACGTTGATAATGCCCTAAAGATTAAGAGAAACTTGCTTGTTGATAAAGATGCAGTTTTTATAGTCGATGCAGATTCAAGTCTTCGTTTGCAAAGAATAGAAGTATTGAGTTACTCCGAAAATTACGCCATTATAAAAGGTATTCCCAATGGCGCTTTATTACCAACCTCAATGGTGAGCGGAGGATTTGAGGGCATGAAGGTTGTACCATCTTTAAGCGCAAATAATCAATGAAGAAGCTAATCGCATATTTCATTAAGTATCCTGTTTCAGTTAATACACTTCTTGCGATAATTAGCATTTTTGGTATAATCGCTTATACCAATATGACCGCTAGTTTCTTCCCGCTAATTGACAGTAGGATTATAACAGTACAATTGGTGTATCCTGGAGCTTCCCCTCAAGAAATGGAGGAAGGTGTTGTAAGCACCATAGAAGAACAACTCGACGGCGTTAGTGGCATTGAAAGAATCACTTCTAAAAGCAATGAAAACTCTGCAGTTATAACGGTAGAGGTAGAAAAAAAATACAATACAGACAGAGCGCTTGAGGATGTAAAAAATGCCGTAAACGCAATCAACAGCTTTCCAACGGGATTGGAACAACCCGTAATTGCGCTAAACGAAAACATCAATTTCACTATTAACTACGCAGTAGCTGGAGACAATATTTCCCTGCGATCTCTGAAGGAATATGGCCAGCGGATAGAGAAAGATTTACTTGCTGCAGAAGGCATATCCAAAGTAGAACTATTGGGTTTTCCAGATGAAGAAATTGAAATCGCTTTTGATGATGAAAAGCTTCGTGAGTACGGTATAAGTCTTGAGCAAGCAGCCCTACTCGTTCGCTCAGCCAATATCGACATTACAGGAGGATCGGTAAAAACGGAAGATGAAGAACTGCTCATCCGCAGTCGCAATAAAGGATACTACGCCCGTCAATTAGAGGACATTGTTGTAAAAACAACCGACGAGGGCGCTGTTGTACGTATAAAAGATGTAGCCGAAGTTAAAGATCAGTGGTCTGACAATCCCAACAGAATTTATGTCAATGGTAAATCAGGCATAGAGGTAAAAGTCAGCAGTACGGATAGAGAAGATCTATTAAAGAATGCTGAATATGTACGTCAGTATTTTAAAAAGTTTGCTGAACTCAACCCCCAACTAACAGCAACACTAATTAAAGATCAATCTGAAACACTACAAGAGCGTAAAGATCTTCTAATGGAGAACGGTATGTTCGGTTTGTTTTTAGTACTCATATTGCTTTCACTTTTCTTAAACATAAGAATAGCACTTTGGGTTGCCATTGGCTTGCCCGTCTCCTTTCTCGGAATGTTTGTACTCGCATTGTATTTCGGTGTGACTATAAATGTCATTTCACTATTTGGAATGATAGTGGTTATTGGAATATTGGTTGATGACGGTATAGTTATTAGTGAAAACATCTTTCATCACTATGAACAAGGTAAGAGTGCAATACAATCTGCAGTAGATGGAACCATGGAGGTTTTACCCGCAGTATTTTCAGCAGTGATAACAACTATGGTTGCTTTTAGCTTTTTCTTTTTAGTGGATGGCAGAGCAGGTGATTTTTTCAGTGAGCTAGCTTTTGTTGTTATTGCAACGCTTTTTGTTTCACTTATAGAAGCATTGATTATTCTCCCTTCTCACCTCGCTCATAGCAGGGCATTGAAAAGTGGAAAGAAAAAGAATAAATTAGAGAAAATCACTGATCGATTTATGTACTTCATGAGGGACAAGACTTATGCTCCTGCTTTGAAGTTTGCATTGAATCATCGATTCTTTACATTTCTATTTGCCATTTCTCTGATGATTATTACAGCAGGGGCTATTAAAGGCGGACATATTAAGTTCACCTTCTTTCCTGTAATTGAGAGAAATGAAGTTCCCGTTTTGCTTAGCATGCCGGCTGGAACAAGAGAGCACATCACCAATGAGCGTTTAGAACGCATTGAAAAAGCCATTTGGGACGTAAATGCGAGGTATAAAGCCGAAAACGAGGACGGATTAGATATAGTTTCAAATGTTGAACGCATAGTTGGACCAAAAGCTAATGAGGGAAGCATCAATGCAATTTTAGTAGGAAGTGAACAACGAACGCTGAGCAGCATGGAGTTAGCCGCCTTGTTTAGGCAGGAAGTAGGACCAATGCCAGATGCAGACAAACTAACTTATGGAAGTGCAAGTGCATTTGGGAAACCTGTTTCAGTAACCTTGCTAGGTGAAGACCAAGCAGAATTAGATAAAGCTAAAGTTGAATTAAAAGCGGCAATGACTGCTATTCCAGAGTTGAAAGATGTGGTCGAAAGCGTTCAAGAAGGTGGAAGAGAAATCAAATTGGATTTGAAGGAAGAGGCTTATATTTTAGGTTTAAATGAAGCTTTAATCCTCAATCAAATCCGTCAAGGATATTTTGGTTATGAAGCTCAGCGCCTCCAAAGAGGAAAAGACGAAGTGAAAGTTTGGGTGCGTTTTAATGAAGATCAAAGGTCATCTATTTACAATCTAGAAGAAACTCGCATAAGGACTTCAAATGGCAAGGAAATTCCTCTGAGAGAACTTGCAGATTTTTCAATAGAACGAGGAGTTTCTAGTATAGATCACCTCGACGGTCAAAAACAAATTACGGTAGAAGCAGAAGTTAGCAACAATCAAGTCTCGGCGCCTGAGGTAATTGCTCAAATTCAGAATGAAATCATACCCGAATTATTGGCTAAATACCAAGGTATAAGTCCACTTTATGAAGGCCAAAACCGCGAGGCCGCAAAGACTCAAAAATCATCAAAATTTGCCTTACCCTTTGTCCTAATATGCATTCTTTCAATTATCACTTTTACATTTAGATCTTTCGGACAATCGTTTATAATCTTGTTTTTACTCGTACCATTCAGTCTAATAGGAGTTGCATGGGGTCATTATATTCATGGTCAGCAAATGAGCATTCTCAGTTTCTTAGGAGTTGTAGCGCTGATAGGAATAATAGTGAATGATAGTCTTGTTTTAGTTGGAAAGCTCAACAGCTTTTTAAAGGAGGGTATGAGCTTTAAAGAGGCTGTTTTTCAAGCTGGTTACATACGATTCAGAGCAATCTTTTTAACAAGTTTAACCACAATTGCAGGACTTGCGCCACTTATACTTGAAAAGAGCTTTCAAGCTCAGTTTCTAATTCCTATGGCCATTGCAGTAGCTTATGGAATAGGAATAGCCACTCTACTGACACTTATACTATTACCGGTATTCCTATCTGCCTGGAATGATATGAGACGCAATATTCTATGGCTTTGGAATGGAGGTATTAAACCAACAGCGGAAGAAATCGAGCCTGCAATAAAAGAAATGGAATCAGAGAAATATGAATTTTAAAAAGTTAATACTTGGAGGGATACTAGCCTCTTTAAATTTTAGCATATATGCTCAAAGCAATGTATTAGAGCTAGAACAAGTCATATCCATTACAATAGAAAATAATCTTGATTTAGCTATAGCGTCAAATAACGAATTAGCTGCAAGTAGGTTAGCAACTAGATCACAAGCCAATTATTTGCCTAATATTAATTTCAATTCTTCGGCTAGTTACAGCAATAGCAACACAAAGTTAGAGTTTGCTGGAGGATTAGACCCTGTTGAAGTGAATGGTGCGGTGAATACAGCTTTAGCGGCAAATATTGGTTTAAACTACGTAGTATTTAATGGCTTTGGGAGAATGCATAATTATCAGTCTTTGATGAGCAGTGCAGATCTAACAGAAGTGCAATCGAGAGTATTAACAGAAAACCTAATACTTCAGGCTGTAAATGCATTTCTCGACATCCAGCTTTTACAACTGGATATACAGGCGGCTTTAGACAACATAGTTATTTCCAATGACCGTCTTGCTCGTACTAAAATAGCAGCAGAGGCAGGTGCAAAAAGTAGATTAGATATGCTGAATGCTGAAGTGGACTTAAACAATGACAGCCTTAACTATAAATCCTTAATTGTTGAGTTAAATAAGCAAAAGGCAAGTTTGAATATATTGATGGGAAGAGAACCTGAGCTTGAAATTGAAGTATCTAGCTCCACTCCTGTTCCTATCTTGATGAATAAAGCAGAAATACTGGACTTCACTTTAAGCAATAATGCTTCCATATTATTGGCTCAGATATCTATGGATCTCATGCAGCATTCTAGAGGAGTTATTCAATCAGCACAATATCCCCAACTAAATTTAAATGCAAACTACGGCGTGCAATCCAGCCAAAACGGCGCTGGAATTGTGCTCTCGCAGAACAACATTGGATTTTCTGGAGGTCTGAATTTGAGCATTCCAATTTTCAATGGAAATCAATTAAATACCGCTTTGAAAAATGCGGATTTGAGCATAGAGAACAGTGAAATTGAATTGCAAAAAACAATACTGCTACTAAAGAATGAGGTCTATGCTGCAATGCTCGACGAGAGCTTATTAAAATCAAATATTGCAACTTTAAACCAAAATGTGCACTTGGCTGATGCTGCTTTAAAAAGAGCACAACTTAGCTATGATGCCGGTCAAATTAGCGCTAACGATTTGCGACAAGCTCAATTGAATCTGTTACTCTCTAAAAACCAGCTAAACCAGGCAAATATGAATCTCATCCGTCTGTACTATGCATTAAGCAGATTAGTAGGTTCTTTAACAAATTAGCCCTTAACCTTAGTTCTCGGTCATTTCAACTAGATTTGTTAAAACTGAAATTATGGGAATTAAAGGCGACAAGATGAGTAAGGATTCAGAGATCTCTGCTGATTTACTTTTGGAAAAACTATCAAGCATTGATGGAATTAGTTCAAAGAAAATGTTTGGAGGACATGGAATTTTTCACGAAGGAAAAATGTTTGGACTAATAGACTCTAAGGGCAAAGCATTCTTAAAAGCGAAAGCTTCCGATGCTGAATCATTCTTAAAACAAGGTGCAGAGCAGCACAGCCGGATGCCCTATTTTTCAATACCTGCAGTTATACTAGAAGATCACAAAAGCTTAACAGATTGGGCTCAGCAGGCCATCGCCTCTTCAAAATAAAATATCTAATATTTCCTTTACTCTTGGTAATTGAAGTATATTTACTCTATTGATTAAATGCTAAGCTCAATGTATTTATGTCGGCAAAATGGCATATATCGAGCGTTCTCCTCTTTTTGCTGCTCAGTTTAAACTGTTCAGCACAAGAAGATTGTAAAAATAAATATCAAATTCTGGACGGCAATAATTGTCTTGATTGCAAGACCAAGTACAAAGATTTCCCTTTAGCAAAAACCCTTTTACAATCCTATTCATTACAGGAAAATCAAGAAAAGATGCAGGAGATTTTGGAGATGTCGGAGTCTCTAGAAAGCCTAGGATATATTGTTTGGGGAAGAGACACTTTGCATCTTAATTTAAGAGATGAAGTTGATCGTGCAATGAAAAAATTAAATGGATTTGAACCTGCTGATCATATGGACGGAACGGGTACTAACGGTCATTTCAGGAAGATGCGCGCTTTTGAATTGGCTATCAAGGAAGCCATGGAAGTCCTAGACTATTACTGCTCTATTATCCGCACAAGTAAAAAACAAGGATTCAATAATGCTACTGATGGTGTCTGTGGAAATGGCAATGAGTTAAATAGGCTTTTGGATCAAGCAGACGATATGATGCATAGAATACTTGAACTCTATAAAAACGGTCAGCAAGACATTAGCATAGACTGTTGCAATCCAAATAAAGAAGCTATTAATTTCCATTTGCAAACCATCAATGAATTAAACAGCTTGTTAAATTCTTTACAAAAGTATTTAGACCATTTGTTCTTATTACATGAAACCAATTTAAGCTCAGTAGCATGGTTTGCAACTCAGTACAATGAATTTACCGGTAGCGTAAGTGCTGACTTAGAGAAACTTAAAGAACTGTCTTTTGCTGGAGTTATTTCGGATGCTTTAGTAGATAATGGCCTTATCTCGCAGGATGATCTAGATAAAATTTCACAAATGATCCAGGAATATGAAGATGTTCAGAGTTTAAAAAATGCCATACGCAATACTTTTGGGGATGATGTTGCCGAAGTATTTGGAGTGCTTTTTGGCGACTTTACAATTAAAGATCTAAGGGAGAATTTTACGGAATTAGTAAAAAATAATCCTGCTAAATTTAAGAGTTTATTAAAAGCTGTTAAAGCAATGCCGAAGTCTCCAAAAATGGGTAAAGTGTTCGACGCAATAAGCATTGCTGAGACTTCAGTTCAATTGTTTATGCACCTTTTAGTTTCTTTAGATGCGAGTGGTCGAATAGCCTACGCACAGGATAGATGGTGGTTGCATACTGAGTGGTTCTATACAAATACTTTGATATCTGTACTCAACAATTCAATAGCCTTAAGTACCTATGAGCACTTATTGAATACTCTAAACAGCCTCATGGCCGGCAAGCAAATACTCTGTTTGGAGGGCCCAGAACCTAAATCAAAAGGTGAAGCATTAGAATTAATCAATTCTCGTTTAGGCTTGCAATTAAACGCTGGAACATTTGCTTTTGGAAGAATGGAATTTAGGATTCCAACTATAGGAGGAGATTCAGTTTCATTAAGCGTGAGATTTGATGATTGTAAATGCGGTAGAATCGACGACACAAGACCAGCTGAAATTACTCCAGTTAATAGTATACGAAGAACGGAGTACTTCCACAAGCCTTCAAGCTCAGAGCATGCTCTTAAACCCTATTACAGCCAAAATGATAGCATTATCAATTATGCTGTTGATGGCATTTTTATACCAAGAGACAAAATCCAACTACCTCCTATTCGTTTCGGAATAGAGTTTGGCATTGATTTCTATGACATTGGTTTAGCAAAAGATTACTTTATTCCCAGGGATACCAGCTGGTTTGGTGGAACATTTATTGGAGACGAAGAGTATTCAGCATCCACCCCGCCATACTACGCTGTAAATGTAGATTATAGTCTAAAAAAGAATAGCCATTTGAATGTTAATGTATTTTATTCGGCCATTGACTGGATGTCTCATAGCACTTTAGAGAAAACCGTGGTCACCATGCCTTGTCCAACTTGTCCACCTGAAACCAGTACCGTCCTCAGTAATGTAAATGGTGAGACCAATGCAACAACCATTGGTTTCAATGTGCTTTATATGTATAAAACAACAAGAACTCTAGGACCAGTATTTGCTGCTGGTCTTAGTGTACAAAGTATAACGAATGGACGTTTCATTTATACCAATGGAATGGACAATTCAGTAATCATCGAGCGCAACAGTAGCACGCAAACATTCGGTTTAACTAGTTCTTTAGGTTTAGAGTATGCCATTAATTCATATTGGACATTGAGCGGTTTGTACCATTCCTATATGAATAACAATTTTCGATATAGTGATCGTGCAGGTCTGCGCATCAGCTTCAGGCTATAATCACATTTAAAGAATTCTTTATAGATTGCGAGACGCATGAAGTCGGCAACGGTAAGTGAAATCAAAAAGGAATTAAAACTCAAGTCTGAGCAAGAATTGATTGAGCTAAATCTAAGGCTGGCTAAGTTCAAAAAGGAGAATAAAGAATTGCTCACTTACTTATTGTACGAAGCGGAAGATGAACACAGTTTTGTAGAACAGATTAAGGCAGAAGTTGAAGAATTCTTTGAAGAGATCAATATTTCAAGCTACTACTTTATCAAAAAGAGTGTGAGGAAAATATTACGGCATATCAAGAAACACGCTAGATATTCCTTAAAAAAGGAAACAGAGATCGAGTTGCTAATTCATTTTTGTCGACAATTAAAGAATATGGAACCTCCATATCAAAACAATGTTTCATTGCGAAACATCTATGAGCGCCAACTATACACTATCAAAAAGAATTTCAAGGGCATGCACGAAGATTTGGTGTATGACTATCAACTCGAGTTGAACAAATTGAAAGAAAAACAGTAATCTGTATCCACGCGTTTTTAGCAGCTTTAATATTACTTTAGCACTCCATGTCGAACTCAGATCTTATTAAAGGATTTTACGCAGCATTCAACAATCTAGACGCAGATGCAATGAATAGTGCCTATTGCACAGATGCTACATTTGAAGATCCAGCATTCGGCAAACTCAACACGAATGAACTTAAAGCCATGTGGTCTATGTTGTGCAGGTCACAAGGGAAAAATGAATTCAAGGTAGAGGTGAGTCAAATTCAATGTGATGAATTCAAAGGAACAGCGCGTTGGGATGCATATTATACCTTTAGTAAAACCGGCAGAAAAGTACACAATATTATTTATGCTCAATTTGAGTTTGAAGAAGGCAAAATAAAAAAACACCAAGATTATTTTGATCTATATCGTTGGTCAAGACAGGCTATGGGACCAATAGCTTGGTTAATTGGATGGACTCCATTCTTTAAACGAAAATTGAATAGCCAGACTAAAAATATGTTGAAAAGCTTTAGCCAGTGATAGCATACCAAATAAATTTAATTGGTCGTTAAAACTATATTGCTTCTAGCATTACCTTTACAATAAAATATCATGAAAAAAGCCTTCTATCTATTGTCATTGACTAGCCTTTTAGTTTTTTCTAGTTTCACACTTGCTCAGCGAACGGACCACATTGGAGTTTGGAATGCTGAAATTGATGGTGAAGAAGGTACATTTATCTTCGACAAGGATGGTTATTTCACTATGATAATAGATGGCGACACTATGGGAGGTAAATCAATGATCACCGATGAAGGTGAAGAAGCACAAGGTTTATATACTATCAACTACGACGCAAAACCTCAAACCTTAGACCTTACGTTTAGAAATATCACGGCTGATGAGACTTACACCATAGAAGCTATTTTCAAATTCATTGATAAAACGCATTGGTTGATTTGCATTGGAGATAATGAAGAAATTCGCCCAACATCTTTTGAAGATGGTGAATCAGTTACATTCGTAAAAGTGCAATAGTTCTATGCACAATTTCGAATTAGTATGCAATGACATCAAGTTAAAAGGTCACTATTTTCAAAAGGAAGGAGCTAAGGCGTCTGTAGGTATAATTCACGGCTTTGGTGAACACAGAGGTAGATACACTCACGTCGCCAAACAATTCAATAAAAACAATTACAATGTATTTACTATTGACCTAAGCGGTCACGGCACTTCAAAAGGCCGAAGAGGAGATATTTATTCCATGGAGCAGTACCTCAACGAGGTTGATAGCCTTTTGGATTATATGGATCGTAAGGCATCCTCACTGCCTAAAGTGTTATTTGGTCATAGTATGGGTGGATTAATTGCCGCATCTTATGCCTTGAATAAGTCTCCTAATTTATCCGCATTGGTTCTCAGTTCGCCTTGGTTCAGATTGGCATTAAAACCCAATCCAATTCAACTTGCCGCTGCTAAGTTGATGCTAAAGGTAAATCTGAATATAACACAAAATGCAAACTTAAATGTCGACCATCTTTCATCGGATTTGGAGGTTGGTCGGGCATACGCAGCAGACCCTTTGGTGCACGGTAAACTTACGCCTAGAGCATTCTTTGAAATCTATAATGAAGGAATTCGATGTATTAAACAAGCCGAGAATTTGAAATACCCTGCGCTGGTAACTCATGGCGGTGATGATAAAATAATATCAATTGAAGGTTCTAAGGAGTTTGCCAGTATAGCAAATATTAAATTTCATGAATTTCCTTCAGCGCGACACGAACCACATAATGAGCCCAATAAGGAAGATGTAATCCAATACTGGATTGCCGCAATAAATGAAATGTTAGGTGCTTGAAAGCACAGCATTAAGGAAAGTGTAGGCGTAAATGAACTTGATTTGGAGTTGTTAGCTGTAAGAGTTACATTGTTTCCTTGGGGGAGGGGGCTTGCCCCCAGCCCGCATTAAATCTTAATTTCTACAAAAATTCAGAGAAATTTTATACAACAGTCAGAAGACAAATTATCTATTCACTTCAGTGTATTTTAGAGTCTTACAATTAGTAGGCTCTTTGATCACTGCCTTCCATATAGTAAACAAAGCTTTGATTCACTACTTTGTTTCCGCCTGGGGTTGGATAGTTTCCAGTAAAATACCAATCTCCAATGTGATTTGGACAAGCTGCATGTAAGCCTTCAATAGTTTGATATACGATATTCACTTCTGCATTCATATCAGCAGGTGTAACCAATCGCGCTATTTCCGCTTCAAGTTCTTGATCAGTATATCTGTCGTATAGAAGTTTAACCTTATTCTCCATAAGCTCAATAGGTTTTTTTAGTTCAACCTTGCACGCTTTGTAGATTTCTTGCATCACTTCTGACTTGCCTTCTTTTTCCAACAAACTTTTAGCTGCCCTAAAGGCAATAAATTCATTCATCCTGCTCATATCTATTCCATAACAATCAGGGTATTTTATTATAGGAGCAGATGAGGCAACAATTACTTTTTTAGGTTTTAATCGATCTAGAATTCTTAAGATACTGGTTTTTAGAGTAGTACCACGCACTATACTATCGTCTACAACAACAATGGTGTCTTTGTCTGGTCTAACAACACCATAGGTTACATCATATACGTGTCCCACTAAATCTTCTCGGTCTTTATCCTGTGTAATGAAGGTCCTCATTTTGGCATCTTTAACCAGTATTTTTTCACGGCGAATCTTAATAGCTAATATTCTGTCGATTTCTTTAGCTGAAATACTGTCACCAAGTTTCAGGATGGTTTCACGTTTATACTTATCTAGGTATTTATAGATACCATCAACTAGTCCGTAAAAGGATGTTGCCGCCGTATTTGGAATGTACGAAAAGACAGTAGTTCTAATGTCGTAATCCAGTCGTTTCAGAACTTCCCTCGCCAATTTCCTGCCCAGTTCTTTTCTCTCTTCATGTACTTTAGCATCGCTTCCTCTTGAAAAATAAATTCGCTCAAAACTGCATGACAACCTAGTCTTAGGAGCTACAATTTCTTCTTCACTATAACTTCCGTCGCGTTTAATTATTAATGCATGACCGGGTTTAATTTCTTTAACCTCATTTAGTTGTAGATTAAAAGCAGTCTGCAGAGGTGGACGCTCACTTGCACATACAATTACTTCATCATCGGCGTAGTAGTAATTCGGTCTAATTCCATTTGGATCTCTAACAATAAACGCATTGCCATCACCTATCAAACCAACCATATTGTATCCGCCATCTACATTCTTAAATGCATTTTTCAAGACAGATGTTAGATCTAAATTCGCCTTAATCATATTGGCAATTTCGAGGCTGTTATGATCTTTAGTTCTGTAGTGCTTATAGAGTCGCTCATTCTCTTCATCGAGGAAGTGACCTATTTTCTCAAGCATAGTAACATTATCGCTGATTTCTTTAGGATGCTGACCTAATTGAATAAGCTGGTGATACATCTCTTGCACATTGGTCATA
>CBDUMX010000052.1:0-12115 GCA_965368435.1 uncultured bacterium | reverse complement strand
GATCCACATTTTTTGTCCGTTTAGCACCCATTCATCGCCATCTAAAACGGCTTTAGTCTTTGCTGCTAATGCATCTGAACCGCTATCTGGCTCTGTTAAGCAGTATGCTGCTTTTATACTTCCATCCCCCAGACCAGGTAAATATTTTTTCTTTTGTTCTTCAGTTCCAAAATACAAAATAGGTAGAGTTCCAATACCGGTATGAGCGGCAACGGCAACGCTAAAACTCTGACTCTTACCCAATTCTTCACTCAGTATGGTTCCTGTATTGAAATCAACACCCATTCCTCCATACTCTTCAGGTAAGCTAGCGCTTAATAAGCCCAAAGCAGCCGCTTCTTCCATCAGTTGTGGAATAAGTTCAGGGTTAGCCAATTGCTTATCGATTTTAGCGCGTAAAGGAGTTACCTTTTTGCTGATAAAATCACTGGTCATATCGCGGAACATTTGTTGTTCCTCATTTATTTCTTCTGGTATGAATACCGACATAGCATCCTGTGCTGCTATGAGGAATTCTCCTCCTTTTAACTCATTTTTCTTTTCCATATCTGTAGTCTATTATAGTTTTTCAAGTATTGCTGCTATTCCTTGACCACCGCCTATACAGGCAGTAACCAATCCATATTTTTGTTTGTTTCTTTCTAATTCTGCAAGTATTTGGACGCTCAATTTGGCACCTGTACAACCTAAAGGATGGCCGAGGCTAATTGCTCCGCCATTAACATTCACTATTTCAGGGTTTAGACCTAATTCTCGTATTACGGCTAAACTCTGAGCTGCAAAAGCTTCATTGAGTTCTATCTGATCTATGTCGTTTAAGCTCAATCCGGCTCTACTCAATGCTTTTGGAATAGCTTCTACAGGACCAATTCCCATATATCTTGGGTTTACTCCAACGCTTACAGACGAGAGCAATCTGGCTTTGGGCTCGAGACCTAAAGACTTCATCATTTTTTCGCTCATGACTATGACAAAAGATGCTCCATCACTGGTTTGTGAGCTATTGCCCGCTGTTACTGATCCACCTTGTTTGAAGACAGGACGCAATTTCGATAATGCTTCAATTGAGGTATCCTTTCTTGGACCTTCATCAGTGTCTACGACATAGCTACTCGACTCCCTTTTATTTGTAGATTTATTAAATGTTACCTCTTCTACGGTTACAGGAACGATTTGATCTTTAAATTTTCCTGCTTCTATGGCTTTAATCGCTTTTTGATGTGAATTATAGGAGAACTCATCCTGATCTTCTCTACTCACTTTGTACTTCAGTGCCACCTCTTCGGCCGTAAGTCCCATGCCTAAAAAATAATCTGGATGATCTTTGGCAACACTATATGCAGGTACTGTTTTATAGCCTACCGTCGGCACCAAGCTCATACTTTCCGTTCCACCAGCAATTATGCAATCTGCAAGTCCAGCTTTGATTTTAGCCACGGCCATGCTGATGGTTTCAATTCCCGATCCACAATATCTATTAACTGTTACCCCTGGAATTTCCAAAGGCAGTTTTGATTTTACACCAACCCATCGCGCCATTTGAAGGCCTTGTTCTGCTTCAGGTACAGCATTTCCAACTATGAGATCATCCACAACTGAAGGGTCAAAACCTGGAGTATTGTCGATGAGATAGTCAATTACCGCTGCTCCCAAATCCACAGGGGAAGTAAATCTAAAACCTCCTTTATTGGCTTTGCCAACTGCAGTTCTGTATCCGTTGATTATATACGCTTCGTTCATATTTTCTTTTCTTTATTGAGACAGAGACCATAAGATTGATCTGAGATTTATCTCAGCTCTCAGCTTTACGTTTTAATTAATGTCCTATGGTCTACTGCCCTCAATTTCCTATTTAATTTCTTAAAGGTTTACCCGTTTTCAATATATGCTGTATTCTTTCAAGTGTTTTGCGCTCACCCAATAGAGATAAAAATGCCTCTCTTTCCAAGTCTAATAAATACTGTTCAGTTACATAGCTAGGTTGAGTTAAATCTCCTCCAGCCATAACAAATGCCAGCTTTCTCGCAATCTTTTGATCGTGTTCACTTGCATAAGCTCCTATCCCAAAGGCCTCAACGCCTGAATAAAGTGCGCCGAGGGCTGTTCTTCCTAAGACCAAAATATCATCGCGCTGTGGACGCTGTGAGTAACCGTCGGCCGACAATTCCAAAACCTTGCGTTTAGCCTCAGCTATAAGTCGTTTATCATTGACAACCACTTCATCTTTATCGCTGTGCAATACACCTATTTCAAATGCCTCATGAGCACTCGTTGCTACTTTTGCTGTGGCTATAGTTGTAAAGCGCTCTTGCAAAGCTGGCAATTGCGGGTCTCCTTGATAAAATCCATCAGAAACACGCACTACAAATTCCTTAGTACCGCCACCGCCAGGAATTAATCCAGCACCAACCTCAACCAAACCTATATAGGTCTCAGCTGCTGCAACAGCCGAATCTGCGTGCAGCGACATTTCACAACCACCACCAAGAGTTAGACCGTGAGGTGCAATAACCACTGGGATTGCTGAATATCTCAATCTCATCACCGTATTCTGGAAGTATTTAATGGCCATATTGAGCTCGTCGTATTCCTGCTCTATAGCCAACATTAGCATCATAGCCAGGTTTGCTCCAGCAGAGAAATTAGTTGCGTCATTACCAATAACCAAACCGTTCCAAGCCTGAGTCTCAGCAATTTCTATGGACTTATTAATGCCCTGCAATACTCCACTGCCAATGGCGTTCATCTTGGTGTGAAACTCCAAACAAAGAACTCCATCTCCAATGTCGTGAAGTGTGCATTCTTTGTTTTGATAAACAGGTTTGTTTAATCTGTAATTATCTAATTGTATAAATCCATCTTGACCAGGAATTTGGGTATACTGTCCAGTTTTAATATTGTAATACTTTCTAATTCCATCCTCAACTTTATAGAAGCTAGAATTACCAGATTTCTGGAAGTCCCCTATCCATTTTGGAAGGCTGTGTCCTAACTCATTTGCTTGCTTAAGCACTGTATCAAAACCTAGAATATCCCAAGTCTCGAACGGACCAACTTCCCAACCAAATCCGGCCTTAAGTGCATCATCGATTTGATAAAGCTCGTCTGCAATTTCGGGAATGCGATTGGCGGAGTACACTAGAATACTAGTGGTTACAGCTCTGTAGAAGTTTGATGCTTTATCTTGACCACCAAAAAGTATCTTCAATTTTGAACTTAGGCGATTTGCCTGTTTAGCGTCGCCAATACTCTGAAATCTAACTTTCTCTTTGTCTTTATATTCGAGGCTTTTTAGATCTAAGGCTTGGATAAGCGATTGACCATCAGTGTCTTTAGTCTTTTTGTAGAATCCTTGACCGCTTTTATCTCCCAACCACTGCTTAGTGATCATTTCTTCTAGAAAAGAAGGGATTTCATACCAAGAATTCATTTCGTCTTTTGGACAATTTTGTTGAACACCTTGAGCTACTTTTACTAAAGTATCTAGTCCAACTAGGTCACATGTTCTGAAGGTTGCAGATTTAGGGCGACCAGAAATTGGACCAGTTATAGCGTCTACTTCTTCTACGCTGAGCTCGTGTTCTTGCATCAGTTTAAAGATCGCCATAATGCTAAACACCCCAATTCTATTGGCAATAAAAGCTGGAGTATCTTTACACAGTACCGTGGTCTTCCCAAGGTATAAATCTCCGTATTGGAGCAAGAAATCTACAACTTCGCTATCAGTGGTACTCGCTGGTATTATTTCTAGCAGCTTTAAGTATCTTGGCGGGTTAAAGAAGTGAGTACCACAGAAATGCGCGCAAAAATCTTCACTGCGTCCATCTATCATTAGCTCTATAGGGATGCCAGAGGTATTGGATGTGATGAGACTGCCTTTTTTTCGGTGAAGTTCAACCTTCTCAAATAATTCTTTTTTAATCTTAAGATTCTCTATTACAACTTCTATTACCCAATCGCAGTCTTTAATTCTAGATAGATCATCATCTAAATTACCGGTAGAAATACGAGATGAAAAGTCTTTGCTGTAAATTGGCGAAGGATTGGATTTTAAGGCAGATCGCAATGCCTCATTTACCAGCTTGTTCTTTGCTGTTTTATTGTCTTTAAGTTCGTCAGACAATCCCGGCGTTGGTATGTCCAAAAGAAGAACTTCTATGCCAATATTCGCAAAATGACAGGCTATTCTAGATCCCATTATTCCGGATCCTAAAACTGCTACTTTTCTTATTTTTCTCGATGTTCTCATTTGCTATTTATAAATTTTAGCATTGTATAATTCCTTGTATTCTTTCAAAAGATTTGCATTGGTACGATGCAGGTAATTGGGGTCGTTCAACAGCTTCATTAAGATTACTGCTCCTTCAATTTCCGCAACTGTGGTTTCAGCTTTAAGTTTAGCGTCATCACCGTTCATCACAAATGAGTAAAGGTGTTGAAGGGTTTTAATCCACTCGCTAAAAAAGGCTTTGATGATAGCGGCAAATGTTTCATTAGACTTATTAACCTCTAGACCGATATTGACAAAGAAATCGCCTCCTTCTTCAAACATAAAAATCTCTTCGGCTCTTTGTGCGAGTTCATGCAGTCTTTCTACTGGACTCAAACTTTCGTCGAAGGCTTTTGAAAATACCTTATTCACATAATGGTCCTTGAGAGCGATAAGAATTTCTTTCATCAAGTCTTCTTTGCTATCAATATAGTGATAAATGCTTCCTTTTAAGATACCATTGGCTGCTGCAATTTCATTCATGGAAGCTGCGGCATATCCTTTCACTTTAAACACAGAGAGTGAATTTCTCAACAGTGTTTTTCTATCAATTTTTGCTTTTGGCATATCTGGCACAAATATACAGCTAAACCTAGCCTTTACCAAACGGTTGGTAGAAATTGTAATATTTTGACATTAAAAGCACATACTTGCATGTCATTGCCAGAATTTAGCGGCATTAAATTAGTACACGACCACTCCAAACTATAGGCTTTTTTAAGCCCTAATCTTGATTCTATTCTAATTTGAAATTGTTACTTTTGCCTTCTTTTAAAAATTATGGCATATTTCTTTACCTCCGAGTCAGTATCTGAAGGACATCCAGATAAGGTTGCAGATCAAATTTCCGATGCACTAATCGATCATTTCTTGGCTTTCGATCCTGAATCAAAAGTTGCTTGTGAAACATTAGTAACGACTGGTCAAGTTATACTTGCAGGTGAAGTAAAATCCAAGACCTATCTCGACGTGCAAAAAATTGCGAGAGAAACTATCGACAAAATTGGCTATAACAAAAGTGAATATATGTTTGATGCTAATTCTTGTGGTGTACTTTCAGCAATTCACGAACAATCTCCAGATATAAACCAAGGAGTAGAAAGAAAAAAGAAAGAAAATCAAGGAGCTGGCGATCAAGGAATGATGTTTGGTTACGCTACCAATGAGACTGATTCTTTTATGCCTCTGCCCTTAGAACTATCACACATACTACTTCGCGAACTAGCTAAACTCAGAAAAGAAAATAAGCAAATCAAATATTTGCGTCCAGATTCTAAATCACAAGTTACCATAGAATACGGCGACGACAATAAGCCTAAAGCTATTGAGGCAATTGTAATCTCAACGCAGCACGACGACTTCGACAAAGAACCAGCCATGCTGAAAAAGATTAAAGAGGATATGATTAACATCCTCATACCTAGAGTTAAAAAACAACTTCCAAAACACACCCAAGCGCTGTTCACAGACTCTATAAAATATCATATTAACCCAACCGGGAAATTTGTTATAGGTGGACCACATGGCGATACTGGCTTGACTGGAAGAAAAATTATTGTAGACACCTACGGTGGAAAAGGAGCTCATGGTGGAGGAGCATTTTCTGGTAAGGATCCTTCTAAAGTGGATAGATCAGCAGCTTATGCAACTAGACATATTGCAAAAAATATGGTAGCTGCAGGAATATGCGATGAAGTACTTGTTCAAGTTGCATACGCTATCGGGGTTGCTAAACCAGTTGGACTTTATGTCAACACTTACGGAACTTCTAAAGTAAATATGTCGGATGGCGCAATCGCCAAGAAAATAGCTGGAATTAAGCGTTTCGATATGAGACCTTACTTTATAGAACAACGCTTCAAATTGAGAACTCCTATTTACTCGGAAACTGCTGCTTACGGACATATGGGTCGGGCTAGTGAAACGCTAACAAAAGAGTTCACTGATGGCAGCGGAGCTAAAAAGAAAATCAAGGTGAAATTATTCCCTTGGGAAGAACTCGACGGAGTAAAAGATATTAAAGCAGCCTTCAAGCTTTAATCATAAGGCTGTCATTTAACCAATAAATCGTACACTTTAAACATTATGTGAAAAGTGGTATCCATGTGATGCATAACTTTGCCATCAAATAAATGCTATGTGTGGAATTGTAGCCTATTATGGCCCCGATAATGCGTATGACTTCCTAATGAAAGGACTTCATAGGCTAGAGTACAGAGGATACGACAGTGCTGGAATTGCTTTACTCAATGGAGAACTAAGAGTTTACAAAAACAAAGGCAAAGTATCCGAACTTGAAAGTTTAGCATCTAAACAGAATACCGAAGGAACACGAGGTATAGGCCATACGCGTTGGGCAACCCACGGTGAACCAAATACTATCAACGCTCACCCACACCTTTCTCCCGATAGTGATTTAGCCCTAATTCACAACGGTATTATTGAAAATTACGACACCCTTAAAAAGGCATTAATAGAAAGAGGTAATACCTTTAAAAGCGATACCGACACTGAAGTACTTATCCATTTAATAGATGCTATCCAAAAAGCAGAACAAGTAGACCTTTTTGAAGCTGTGCGCTTAGCATTAAACGAAGTAGTTGGCGCCTACGCCATAGTTATACTAAGTCAACGCGACCCAAATACTCTTATAGCCGCTCGCAAAGGAAGCCCTCTAGTAGTTGGCATTAGCGATAGAAAAGGAGAATACTTCATAGCTAGTGATGCTACACCAATTGTTGAATACACAAGAAAAGTAACCTATCTCGAAGACAATGAAATAGTGAGCATTCACGATGGACAAATGACTATCAAAACCATCGAAAATGTTGCCAAATCGCCGTTTATTCAAAATTTAGAAATTAGTCTAGAAGCTTTAGAAAAAGGTGGTTATGAGCACTTTATGCTCAAAGAAATATTTGAACAACCAAAATCTATTTACGATTCTATGCGTGGACGATTTGATACTGAAACACTCAGTTTCGCTATGCGCAGTTTGGTTGAATACGAAAGCAAAATCAAAAACTTAGATAGAATCCTCATAGTTGCTTGCGGTACTTCTTGGCATGCAGGACTTGTTGGTGAATACCTAATCGAAGAATTTGGAAGGCTACCCGTTGAAGTTGAATACGCATCTGAATTCCGATACAGAAACCCTATCATCACCGAAGATGATTTGGTCATAGCTATTTCTCAATCCGGAGAAACTGCAGACACATTGGCTGCCCTTGAGCTAGCCAAATCAAAGGGAGCAACCATCTACGGAATATGCAATGTTGTTGGTTCAAGTATTCCAAGAATGACTCACGCAGGTGCTTATACGCATGCCGGACCAGAAATTGGTGTTGCTTCTACTAAAGCCTTTACCGCTCAAGTTACTGTACTAACACTGCTAGCCCTGGGTATTGCAGAAATTAGAGGTAAAGTTAAAAGAGAGCGTTTGAGAGAGGTCTTTGCTGAACTCGACAATATTCCACAGAAAGTAGATTTACTGCTTAAGAATTGCGCTAAGCAAGTTGAGTACATTGCTTCTATTTACCAAGATGCAAAAAACTTCCTATACCTTGGAAGAGGATATAACTTCCCAGTTGCCCTTGAAGGCGCATTAAAACTGAAGGAGATTTCCTATATACACGCCGAAGGATATCCAGCTGCTGAAATGAAGCATGGTCCAATCGCGCTAATCGACGAAGAAATGCCTGTTGTTGTAATTGCCACAAAACGCAATTACTATGAAAAAGTACTTAGCAATATACAAGAGGTAAAAGCGAGAAAAGGAAAAATCATCGCCATAGTAACAGAGGGTGATGAAAAAGTAAAAGAGATAGCTGATCATACCATTGAAATTCCAGATACTGAAGACTGCCTCACTCCTATACTGGCAACCATACCACTTCAATTACTATCTTACTATATAGCTGTAATGCGTGGATGTAATGTAGATCAACCTAGAAACTTGGCGAAATCAGTAACTGTAGAATAATTCAGTGCGTTTCTCTTTTGATTTTATCTTCTAAATCCCCTCTAATTGTGTAGAGTACACTGTACACAAATCTGCCCATTTCTCGCTTAAATATTTTGAGGTCGATTCCCGCAACTTTCTGATCTTCTGCATTTTAAAGATTTTGTTTTTCGATGGAACTCTATTTGAATGTATCTAGAAAAAGGAGGACCTATATATGAAAACAACAACTACATTTTTAACAGTTTTAATCTTAAGCCTTTTGGCTTCTACTAATGCTAAGGCCTCACAACTCTACCTACGAACACATTCCGGAACTTATGTAACTGCAACTATCTCAGGTTATGTTTATTCTTCGCGCAATGGAGAAATCAGAGCACATGATTTGCGCCCTGGCAATCACCATATTACTGTGGTGGCTCAGCATCGCAATCGACGTGGATATAGATCTTATCGCGAAGCAAATCACCGCAATAGAGATAGGATACTGTACAGAGGGCGGATACATATACCTAACCGCAGTACTGTTTATGCTAGAATCACCCCAGGTGGAAGAATGCTAATTGACGAAGTGGTAATGCATAGACCACCCAAACCAAAGTATAAGCACAATCCAAGGAGATACGATAACAGAGGGCCACAACCGCCACCTACTCGTCACCGAGACCACCGACGCAGAGGAGATTACGGTAATTCACAGGCTTTTGATGCAGCGCTAAATTTAATCCGCGATGCTTCTTTTGAAAGTGAGAAGTTGGCCATTGCAAAGCAATTCACTGCAGCTAACCCTGTCAGTAGCAATGAAGTTTTACTGATAAGTCAAGCTTTCGACTTTGAGTCGTCAAAACTAAATTATGCAAAATTTGCCTACAGACACACCATAGATCCAGAGAACTATTTTGTGGTCAACAAGACTTTTGATTTCAGCAGCAGCGTGCTGGCACTCAATAAGTTTATTCAATAAAGAAAGGAGCTTCGGCTCCTTTTCTATTTTATGATGTTTTTAAGGACGTCGTCGTGAATTGGCTTAGTAACATATTCCACTATATGTGGATGCGCTTGAGCCTTTTCTAAGTCGACCGGATTAATAGATGAACTCAGCATAAATATTTTAATTCGATTCTTAAGACTATCATCCAACTGCTCATATAAGGCTAAAAAATCCCAGCCATCTACTATTGGCATATTTATATCCAGTAACAAAATATCAGGAAGTTCGCTCTCGCTGGCCTCTTTTAAGAAATTATATATTTCTTCTCCATCATTGAAGATTTGTATGTCGTCCGACAATCCGAGTTTTTCAATTTTTACTTTGGTTGTGAACTGAAAAATGGTGTCGTCGTCTACTATTGCTATTCTACTCATTTGGGGCTTGACTTATACTTAATGGTAATAAAATTGTAAATACTGAGCCCTGATCAACTGTGCTTTCTACCGTGATTTCGCCACCCAATGCTTCAACTTGCGCTTTGGTAATAAACAAGCCTACACCTCGAGAATCCTCAATTCTGTGAAAAGTTTTTCTGAGACCGAAGATTTTATCTCCATGCCTAGATAAGTCTATTCCCAAACCATTATCCCTAAATGCCAACCTCAACTTATTATCCTTTTTATCTGCAATAATTTGAATCCTTGGGGGTCTATCAGGACTCGAATACTTTAATGCATTTGACACCAAATTTAATACTATACTTTCTATATATGTTTTTGCCGCGTATATTGTTTCATATTCTCCAAAGTCATACGCAACTTCTGCTTTGAGTTTTTCTATCTTCTGACTCAAACTTTTCTTAGTCTTTTCAATGACTTTTATAAGAGAAATCGCACTGGTTTCCTTGCTGATTTCATTCTTAATTTTAACAACTTCAGCTAAATCATTGATAGTATCCATAAGATCTGTGGCAACCACATCTAATTTTTCAAGCAGTATCTCTTTGTTCTCTTCCGACGGGTCGGCATTGTAAAAATCCAATAAGGCCCTAATATTTCCGGCCGGAGACCTGAGGTTGTGAGATGCTATATATGCAAACTCCTGTAATTGTTCCGTTTGATTTCCAAGCTTGAAGTTCAGATTAACTAGCTCTCGGTTCGATTCTTGAAGTTTCTGCTTCTCTAGATTCAACATTTCTTCAGCCTTTTTACGCTCTGTAATATCAATTACACTGGTTCGTATTATCCTTCTATCAGGATAAGGCATTTTTACTAATCGCACTTCACAATACAACAGAATTCCATCCTTGCGTTTAACTTTCCATTCATAAACAACAGCTTCACCATTAAGAGCTCTTTTCATATAACTTAGAGCTTCGGCATCGGAATTTATTCCATTTTCTTGCTGAGTTGGACTTAACTCACCCAACTTTAAACTCAAAAACTCTTCCTTAGAATAACCAAAAAGCTTAACCGCTGAATTATTGGCATCTATGTACTGCTTGCTATCATAATCTAGCAGCAATAAGGCTTCTGTTGCATGTTCAACTATTGTTCTAAACCGCAGTTCACTGCTTTCCAATTTCTTCTGTTGTGCTCTTTCATTGGTCACATCCTGGAAAGTTACAACAGCCTCCGTAAAGGCGTTATTCTCATCATAAAGCCCACGTACAAAACATATTGTGTCTTTAATTTGCTTGTCATCTGTTGTTAGCTCAAGTTCAATGTCAAAGAACTCATAGTTCCGCGTACTCAAGCCGTTCAGCAAATCCAACAAATCTCTTCTATCTCTGTCGTTCAGATATGCTTTTAAATCTCTACCACCTAAAACGGAAAGCTTATTATTTATTAGCTCGTCAAAAGCCTTGTTCTTATTAATTATACCAAGCTCTTTATTGATTACTATTATTCCGCTATAATTATTCTTAAAAATAGATCGATATCTCAACTCGCTTTTAGCAAGCCTCTGCTCTACCTCTACTTTTTTAGTAACGTCTGTTGAGACAATTAATATTTCGTCAACATTCCCTTCTTCATCCTTCAAAGGCGTTTTTATAGTTTGGAACCAAAAAAGGTTTCCAAATTTATCAGTAAAGGGTTCCAACGGAATATATTTTCTCTGTCCAGTGATGAACAAGCTCTCATCAGTACTTAAAATCTGATCTGTATTCAGAAAAATATTCAGCTCTAAATCTGATTTGCCAATTATTTCGTTTTTTGTTAAACCGGCGAAATCAGCAAACGCTTGATTTACCACTGTGTATATTCCCTTTTGATCTCGGCCATATACCAAGTTGGGAACATTGTCTAGGATTTTTGCATAATAGGTGTTTTTGAGTTGAACAGCCTCTGGACTGTTGAGTATTTCCCTCAATTTTGAGTCGTAATGAGTTCTAGATAAACCCAGTTTTCTTCTTATGCGTGTTATGACCGATTCCTTTTTGTCTTTGGAATTTATTGAATACATGAGAGTAGCAGTACACACAAATATACTAGCTAGCAATGCTAATATGGACTTTCGATTGTTCTTTTTTAGACCTAAACTTGCAAACTGTAAATTAATGAGGGCACAATCCACCAAAACATCAAAGAATAATCTATCGGTTCAACTCCAAGCGTATCGGCATATGTGTTTAGCAAGAGCTATGGCCGACATCTATGATGAAAATCGACAAATTACCTCTTATGTGCATTCAACCTCTAAAGGCCACGAGGCTGCTCAATTGGCCTTAGCCTACCATCTTAAATCTGAAGATTGGGTAGCTCCCTATTACAGAGATGAATCTCTGCTTCTAGGCATAGGCATGGAGCCCTATGAACTGATGTTGCAATTACTAGCTAAAAAAGATGATCCTTTTTCTGGTGGCAGAAGCTATTATGCCCATCCATCGTTACGAGATGAGAATAAGCCTAAAATGGCACATCAAAGCAGCGCTACTGGAATGCAAGCTATA
>CBDUMX010000051.1:0-12560 GCA_965368435.1 uncultured bacterium | reverse complement strand
CGAGGTCCATAAACATCAAACCATTTAATTTTTGCTCCATATCTGCTTTTAAATGTATGGCTAGCTTCGGGGTGAGCAAGCACTCCGTAGTCTTTATTATAGCCGCCAGCTGATATGTTTTCAAATGGCCCTACTGAACTCCATACATCAATGCTACCTATTTGAGCAAAGTATGTATGTGCCTTTTTAAAATCACCAACTCTTAAATAGTGATCTCCAATCTCCTGATAGCACATAGCTTTTAGTTTACCCGGAGCATTTGGGTCGTTCAAAAGTTTCTCTAAAAAAGCTAATTGAAGTTCATTCTTTTTAGTGCCACCTAGACCTACATCTCCGCTAGAGAACAATGCGATGATGTATGGGTATGGGTTGTCAACAGAGTTAACAAACTGATCAAAGTGGTTAAAAGATTTAGCACTATTTTGAATTGCCGTATAGACAAAGCTCAAAGCTAAATGGCTTTCTGCTACTTTATTGCCATTGGCAATTGATTCATTGAATGAAGTGATGGCTGCTTGTCTTTCATTGTTCATGAAGGCATTCATCCCCTCATCAAATGCGCTTTGTGCACTAAGTGAACTTGTAAATACTAGTGCGATGAATAAGCTTAAAAGTTTTAGTTTCATAATAATTGGAAGATTCTAAGATTGTAAACAATGATACAATTATTATAGGAAGTTTAAAATAAAATGCAGTCTAAAGAGGTGACCAATACTTGCTTATGTCGTCTACACCTAGATCTTTCTTGCGATTTTTATACTCTTCAAAGACTTCAGTAAAGCAATTTTTTAGTATTTCAGATTCGAGTAAATGTGATTCTATATCAAAGCTGTCTTCCAATATTTGGCGGAGGTTTTCTTTAAAGTATTCGCGCCAATATCGCAAGGCCGATAGCTGAATATCCTCTTCTTTATAACCGTAGATATTGAGTTTTGAAATAAATTCTTCCCGACTTGCGTCTTCTGTATTCGGGTTTTCTATAATGGATACTATATCATCTAGCTCAGTGATCAAGAAAGGAAGTCAATTAAGTTTTGTGAGAAGAGTTTCTTTTTAGTGGCGATTGAAAGATCGTCCATTTCTTCTATGAACTTGCCGTGCTCTAAATCACCTAAAGGGAAGGGGTAATCTGTTCCATAGGCAATTTTATCTTCGCCCATTACCTCTATTAAGTAGCGCAATGCGTTTTTATCATGGGTAATCCCATCGACCCAAAACTTGCCAATATAATTATATGGATCATCAACTTTATTAATGTTTACCAGGTCCGGTCTACAGTGCCATCCGTGGCTAATTCTTCCTAAAGTGTGTGCAAATGAACCACCTCCATGAGCAAACATTACTTTTAAATCTGGGAACGTATCAAATACGCCTCCAAACATCATAGAACATATTGCTCTTGAAGTTTCTGCCGGCATACCCACTAACCAAGGCAGCCAATATTTTTCCATTTCTTTTTGACCCATCATTTCCCATGGGTGAATAAATATAGACATATTCAATTTTTGAGCAGCGGCCCAAAAGGGGTGAAAGTCTATGTGGTCTAAATTTTTATCGAGTATGTGAGATGCTATCTCCACTCCGGGCATTCCCAAACTTTTACAGCGTTCGAGTTCTTGTATTGCCAGATTAACATCTTGCATTGGAACAGTACCTAAGCTGATAAAGCGATCTGGATAGCGGTTCTGAACTGATATCAGGTGATCATTTACAAACTGTGACCATTCTAATGTGTGTTTTGGTTTTGCCCAATAATAGAAAAGGACGGGTATGGTACATAATACCATTTTACTCACATTGTGCTCATCCATTTCTGGTAGAATGGCAGTTTCATCATAGCAGTTTTTTTCAACTCTCCTGAAAAATACACCATCATCTCGCATCATCTTTTTTGCCCCAGTAGCTGGTTCGTCTTCAAGATATATAAATCCGCCATAACCAAACTTCTTATCTAATCGATCCCAAGTTGGAGGCATAATATGTGCGTGCGAATCAATCTTTATAATACTATCCATTTTTGCTTTTAGGCTTAGTATTAGGTAAAACGAGGATCAGTTTCCATAACATGACCGCAATTCGTGCAAGTTCTTTTGCTCTCTGAATTGTAGTAATCTTTGAATCGTGGAATGAAATCTTTCTCAATATTCTCTAAAGGGAAATAGGTTTCATGGAGCTTCTGGTTACAATTGTCACAGAACCACAGCAATCCATCTCTTTCTTCTTTTGAGCGTTTGCATTCGATTACAAGTCCAATAGAACCCTCAGAGCGCATTGGGCTGTGAGGCACCCTAGCTGGAAGCAAAAACATTTCGCCAGCTTTAATAGGTATATCAACCGCTTTGCCGTCTTCTTGTATCCTGACATTTATATCGCCTTCCAACTGATAGAACAATTCTTCAGTTTCGTTATAGTGGTAATCTTTGCGCGCATTTGGCCCACCCACTATCATTACGATATAATCGCCAGCATCTTTATAGAGGTTCTTGTTTCCTACCGGCGGTTTCAATTCTTCTCTGTGTTCCTCGATCCAAGCTTGGAGATTAAAAGGTCTTCTTACAGCCATTGTTATTGTTTTCGACGAAAATAACCAATCATCATGATATGACCTTAACCTCAATATTCAAAAGTTTTGTTGTACGTTTGTTGTATATTTTAATAGCATGATTTCAACTATATTTTTATTCAACTTCTTAGGTCCAGAAATGCTGGTAATAGTATTTGCTATACTTCTATTATTTGGCGGAAAGAAGATTCCTGAATTAATGAAAGGATTGGGTTCTGGAATTAGAGAATTCAATAAAGCTAAAAAGGAAGTGAGTGATAAGTTACAAGAGGGCATGAAAGAAGACACTGATAGTGATTCTAAGTCTTAATGATTACCAAGAAGTACCATTCTCTTAAAGAAGTTCAGAATGCCATACTACAAAAGCAAACTAGCTGCGTAGAGCTGGCGAACTATTATCTAAAAAACATAGAAGAGCGTAAAGAGTTAAACGCTTTTTTAGAAGTTTATACCGAAGAGCTACTTGAGCGCGCAGCTCTTGTCGACAAAAAATTTGAAAGTGGTTCATACGGCAAATTAGCGGGAATGATTATAGGCCTTAAAGACAATATTGCCTATCAATCTCATCGCGTTTCTTCATCATCCAAGATTTTAGAGGGCTTTGAAAGTGTCTATTCCTCTACCGTAGTTGAGAAACTGTTAGCAGAAGATGCCCTTATAATAGGAAGATGCAATTGCGATGAATTTGCAATGGGTGCGAGCAATGAGAATTCAGCTTATGGACCAGTTAAAAACGCTGCGGATTTGACAAAAGTTCCGGGAGGGTCTTCTGGGGGCTCAGCTGTAGCAGTTCAAGCGGATTTATGTCTCGCTGCCCTGGGGTCAGATACTGGAGGATCTATCAGACAACCCGCTTCTTTTACTGGTACTGTCGGACTCAAGCCAACATACGGAAGAGTCTCAAGATGGGGGTTATTAGCCTACGCTTCCTCTTTTGATCAGATAGGCCCAATTACTAATTGCGTTGAAGACTCAGCTATATTATATGAAGTAATCTCAGGGCAAGATAACCGCGACGCAACTTCATCGCCACAAGAAGTTAAATCAGTTTCATTTGATTCATCGAAGAAGTACAGAATAGCATATCTCAAAGAACCATTAGAAAGCGAAGGAATATCAACAGAGGTAAAAAATAACTTTATTGATCTGTTGGAGAAAATGCGTGCTGATGGTCACCAACTTGAGGAAGTATCATTTCCATATTTAGATTATATGGTACCATGTTATTATGTATTAACCACTGCAGAGGCGTCCTCAAACTTGTCGAGATACAGCGGAATGCTCTATGGTCATAGAAGCAAAGAAGCGACAGATATTAATTCTACTTTTATAAAATCGAGAACAGAAGGATTCGGTCAGGAAGTAAAGCGAAGAATAATGACAGGAACATTTGTTTTGAGTGCTGATTATTACGATGCATATTACACCAAAGCACAGGAGGTTAGACGACTTATTAAGGATGAAAGCAATAAAATCTTGAGTAAGTTTGACTTTATTCTTTCTCCAACTACACCAACAACAGCCTTTGGTTTGGGCGAAAAATCTGGAGACCCAATTCAAATGTATTTGGCTGATATATTTACAGTTCAGGCACCACTTGCAGGGCTCCCAGCTATCTCAATTCCAACAGGAGTGAATAAAAACTCCATGCCTATAGGTACTCAAATCACTGCAAAAGCGTTTGATGAAGAGGAGATGTTTAATTTTTCAAGACAAATAGAATCATATGTTTAGACTGCGGCTTATACTTATTACACTTTTACCTTTAGTAGTATATGCTCAGGGAAATGACGAACTATTTAGCAAAAGACTATCTAGTTTGAAGACGGAGATTCCGATGAGTTTTAATTCATATGTACGAGCTCATATCAATGATTATGTCCGCAATGATCAAAAAAGCACTTCCAATGTTTTAGCGAGATTTAGTCAGCACGAATCTGCAATTGAATCTATAATGAAGTCTTATGGCTTGCCAACCGAACTTAAGTACTTGGCAATTTCGCTTTCGGGGTGCAGCAATTTTGAGAACTCAGAAGAAGGGGGAACGGGTTTTTATTTGATGCGTTACTCTATTGCCAAAAATAAGGGACTGCATATAAGCAGTTATATAGATGAGCGTCGCGATGTGCAAAAAGCAACACATGCTATTTCGCAAGAACTGCTAGAATTACACAAGAAGTACAAAGATTGGCACAAAGCTATAGCAGCTTATTACGCAACATCTTTAGAAATGGATAGAGCCATTAGTTACTCTAAGGACAGCTTGATGAGATATTGGAGTGCCCATTCTTATTTGCCATTTTCATATCAAAAGACTGTAAGTAAATTCATAGCTGCCAACTATATCATTAACTATTATAAGGATCACGGAATAGCAGTTAGCCCTATTAGAATTTTGGAAACGGATACCGTTCCTATTAGGCAACATACCACCATACAACAAATTTCAACCAAACTGGATATAGACTTCAATCTATTAAAGGAGTTAAACCCGATTTATAAGAAGCAAGTCATTCCAAATTCAGGTCGGGAATATTTCCTCATACTTCCTAAAAGTAAAGTTGAATATTTTTACTCATTAGGAGATTCTGTATACATCGCTCCAGAAGAAGTGAAAGATACAGTTGAAGAAGAAGAGAGCCCACCTCAACCAGAAGTGCCGGCCTATACAACCATTTATTATACTGTGCGTAGCGGTGATATATTACTAAATATTGCCGACTATTATGATACTAGGGTGAGTTCTATTAAAAGCTGGAATGGCTTGAGAAGCGATAGAATAAACGTAAATCAACGACTAAAAATAGTGGTCCCAACGAGCAAATTGGACTATTATAAGCGTATCAATAGCATGTCGGCATCTGAGAAAAGAAGGATTGCAAACAGAGATTAAGTTTGAAACTCGATAAGCAAAAATATGTAGAAAGCAGAAGCATAAAGCCTGCTTATATACTTGTAGCCTTGCTATCGATTAACCTATTATTAGGCGCAATAGCCTTTGTGTTTCCAGAGGAAGGGATTAGCTTGAGCAAAGAATATGGTCTAAAGTTTCTAAGCAAATCTGAAGTTTTTACCATAAAAGAGAAGAATGCAACAATTGTTGATGTAGACAATGTTCTGAGCGGAGTTACACCTATAGAAATAAGCGATACTTTAGATCAAAAAGACTCAATTGATTCAGATCTTCAAGCGCGAATAGGACAGCAAATGAATGCGTCATTTAGGTATGACAGCAGCACAAATCGCTGGGTAATAAACACCAAACACCAAATACAATTCCCTAGCAATAATTCAAGAGCTCTAAATTACTTTTATGACGCTCTATTGAATGAGAGCAGTACCGAGGTGGTTAGGGTGTTACATTACGGCGACTCTCAGCTAGAAGGAGATAGAATCACGGATTATTTGAGAAACCGATTACAGCTGTTATTTGGCGGAAGTGGTCCGGGTATAATTCTTCCTCTCGAGCCCACAGCAGGCATGAGGCGATCAGCATATGTAAATCAAAGTGGAAATATTCACAAGCATGCTATATATAAGAAAGGAAGTAAGGTTGAAGGCAATAAGTACGGATTGGGAGGAGCTAGTTTTGAAATTAAGGGTTTCACTAATAACATAATAGGCTACGATACATCTATAGTAGACGCTATCAACGAGGAGGATAGTTCAACATATATAGATACTATTATCAAGCCCATTTTTGAGTCTATTCCTACTTCTACCGCCTATGTAAAGATTTCCAATGCTAAAAACAGCTACCCTAAAGTAAGGAGCTACTCTAGAATTAGGTTGTTATACGCAGCAGATGAGCCATTTACAATTGAGTTAAAAAGCGATACAAATAGCACATCAGAAGTTCTCACAGAAGCCCCTCTATTGGGAATAAAAGAATGGAATTTTAGTACCACTAAAAGTCTAAAGTTAAGTGTTACTGGGGGTAAATTTCCTCTATTATATGGTATAGCATTGGACGGTCAAAGCGGAGTGGCCGTAGATAATTTCCCTATGCGAGGGAGTGCTGCATTGGGATTTAGCACTATGAATAGAGCGGCTTATGGCCAACAGTTGGAGAAGCTAAATGTCAAATTAATTGTATTGCAGTACGGAGTAAATGTTATCCCGAGCGTATTGTCGGATTATACCTATTATAGAAACATGCTAACCAAAGAGCTCAAAGCTATTAAGGCTGCGCATCCTGATGTTAGCATACTTGTCATAGGCCCTTCAGACATGAGCAGAAATAAGGGAGGAAGTTATGTTTCATATCAGAATATTCCCTTAATCCGAGATGCGATGAAGCAAGCAGCATTTGATGCGGACTGTGCGTTTTGGGATCTTTATGAGGCAATGGGAGGCGAGAATTCTATGACAGCTTGGGTTGATAAAGGATACGCCAGCAAAGACTATACACACTTCACTTTTAAAGGGGCCAAGTATGTTGGAGAAATGTTGTTTGAAGCTTTAATGCAACAAATGCAAGAGCAAGGCTTTATTAACTAACAGGGTTTAAAGAACAGCTAAATTCATAATCTTCAGCATTCTTTTCATGTAAAAACTTCTCGATAGCATCAGATTCAGAACTTGCCATAAAGTAAGAATTGAAGACTTGTGTTTCACCTTTTTTAGACCATTTTATGGTATATGAATTACCTTGACTCTGCTTCTTAATAGACTTAATATAGTCAAGCATTTTACTTAAACAGTTCAATGAACTAGAGCCATAAACCGTGTGAAAAAGCATATATTCATTATGTCTTTCATTATAGGTAAGCAGGTTTAGCTTAATGGTATGCTCATCAGACATAATATTTACGTGATAATCAAAATGACTGCTTACACCATTGTCTTCTTGCAGCAATTTAAAGATCTGATGCTGCATTCTGAGTTGCTCTAGTTTATTATCAAATGACATGCTTTAAATTTGATGTAAAATTAATAAACCAAATGGAACTAGGCCCAGAATATTTTATGAAACAAGCACTGAAGTTAGCGGAACAGGCTATGGAGGAAGATGAGATACCCATAGGTGCAGTGGTTGTGGCAAATGATAGAATTATTGGCAAGGGCTATAACCAGGTTGAGCGATTGCAGGACCCTACTGCACATGCTGAGATGATTGCAATTACAGCAGCATCAAACTTTTTAAATGCTAAGTATTTAGATGATTGCGAATTATACGTGACGGTTGAACCATGCACCATGTGTTTTGGCGCAATTCTTCATGCAAGAATACCCAAGATACATGTGGGATGTTCGGAGCCAAAACACGGATTTACCAATTTTATTAGCTCCTATAAACAAAGCTTTAATTGGAATATTTATGAGCAAGAATCTAAGCAACTCATGCAAAGTTTTTTTGCGAACAAGCGTAAATAGCTTATTTTTGGCTTGTCTAACTACTATTTCTTGATGTGAGATTGTCCAATGTTAATGGATTGAACAATGAACAAAGTAAGTCACACAGGAAGAAAAGCAATCAATATAGGTATAGCCTTGTTTGATCAAACAGGTATGCCAAGCACTACAGGAGATCAGGCTGTATTATTGAGCAGACTTACTACCACTTGCGGTTCAACACATTGGAAACTGATTCATATGAATTAGTCCTTTGCCACATCACCACTATTAATTCCTTATTTTCGCATTCAATTAATCATGATTAAGCACCCTCATTTAGATGAATTAAGAGATAATATAAGTCGCAAAAACGATGATATTACTCCAAAAAGAATCAAATGGATTAAGAGGAATCCATACTTCTATAAGCAATTACACAAAACACTATCATTTGTTATTCCAGAAAACTCTAGAGTACTAAATGTACGCAGTAGCATTGGGTATATATTGAATAAACTTAAGCCATCACATGGGGTGGGAATAGATGGAAGTGCAAAGCAAGTGGAACAGGCAAGCAAGTCTCATCCGCATCTAAAGTTTGAATGTCAAAACGCTGAAGACGTTAAAGTTGAGGGAGAATTTGATTTTATCTTAATCTCGTCTACGGAAGATATAGTAGATATAAAATCTATGTTGGAGAGCTTGAAAAAGAACTGTCACCGACGCACAAGAATTGTATTTACCTACTATAATTATGGCTGGAATTGGCTAGTAAAGCTTGCAGAAAAACTGCATTTAAAATTGCCGCAGAAGGTGCATAATTGGGTTGCCCCAAATGACATAAACAACCTATTATATCTAAGCGGATATGAACAGGTTTACCAAAAGAAGTTCATTCTTTTGCCTTTTAATATTCCTATAATAAGCTACCTCCTGAACCGATTTGTAGCTCGACTTCCAATTTTTAGGCATTTGTGTATGATGAATATTACGGTTGCCAGATTGTTGCCAACTGCTGAAGCTAAACCATCTGTGTCTATTGTTATTCCTTGCAGAAATGAAGCGGGAAATATTCAAGCTGCTGTTGAGAGAATTCCTCAATTAGCCGATGATCAAGAAATAATATTTGGGGACGATAAATCTACTGATGGCACACCTGATTTAGTGCTTGAAATGGCTGCTAAATACCCGGAAAAGAATATTAGATTAGTTGCTTCTCCAGGTATCAATAAAGCCAATAATGTTTGGACATGCTTCGACGCTGCTGAGAAAGATGTACTCATGATTCTTGATGCAGATCTTACTGTTATCCCTGAAGAATTGCCTTATTTCTACGAGGCAATTAGTAAAGGATATGGAGAGTTTATCAATGGATCTAGACTATTGTATCCCATGCACGACGAGGCCATGAGGTTTTTTAATGTGCTTGGTAATAAGTTTTTCAGCATGTTCTTTTCCTATATTTTGGATACAAAAATTAAGGATACTTTATGTGGCACTAAAGTGCTTTACAGGAGTGATTTTGCTAAAGTAAAAGCCTTACGAGACAGCTGGGGTGTTAATGATAGATGGGGAGATTATGAATTAATATTTGGTGCAGCTAAAACCAATTTGAAACTCATTGATTTACCAGTGCATTATATGGAAAGAACCTATGGGGAAACAAAAATGACTGGGCGAATTAAGAATGGCTTAATCATGCTGCGCATGAGTTTTGCCGCATTATTGAAGATAAAATTTTATTAATAAAGACGCATTTGATTTTTAATTGAAAAATTAGTCCTTTGCGCACTAAGACTATGAAAATAATTGTAACTGGAAGTAGCGGCTTAATTGGATCGGAAGCGGTAAGATATTTCGGCGGAAAGGGCCATGAAATCATTGGCGTTGATAGCAATTTGAGAAAGTATTTCTTTGGCGAAGGGGGAGACACAAGCTGGAATCTAAAGCTTTTACAGGCTTTGCCAATTAAGTTTCAACACAAGAATATAGACATCAGAAATAGAGAAGATGTTCTGAATTTGTATAAGGATATAAAACCAGATGCAACTATACATTGTGCCGCTCAACCAAGCCATGATTTAGCAGCCAAGATTCCTTTTGATGATTTTGATACCAATGCGGTGGGTACAATGAACTTGTTAGAGGCTAGTAGACTTCATAGTTTCGACGCTCCTTTTGTTTACATGAGCACTAATAAAGTATATGGGGATGCACCTAATGAGATTAAGCTTAAAGAGCTTGATCGACGTTGGGAATATGATGATCCAGCATATGTGAACGGGATTTCGGAGAGCTGTAGAATAGATCAGTGTAAGCACAGTTTGTTCGGTGCAAGTAAAGCAGCAGCAGATATTATGGCTCAGGAATACGGAAGGTATTTTGGAATGCCAACTGTGAGCTTTAGAGGAGGCTGTTTGACCGGTCCGCAACACAGCGGAGTTGAGCTTCACGGCTTTCTGTCTTATTTAGTAAAAGTAGCAATTACAGGCAAGCCTTATACAATTTTCGGCTATAAAGGGAAACAAGTTAGAGATCAAATACATTCTGAAGATGTTGTTAAAGCATTTGAGGTGTTTATTGAGAATCCTCATAAGCCAGGTGCGGTGTATAATTTAGGTGGAGGAAAAGCAAATTCTGGATCGGTGTTAGAGTGCATAGATTTGATTAAAGAAATTGGTGGTTATGAGGTGAATTATACTCTAAGTGAAGAGAACCGAATAGGAGACCATATTTGCTATTATTCCGATTTGGGACAGCTTAGAGACGATTACCCAAATTGGGACATCCGAATTTCGTTGAAAGACATCATATCAGAGATGATATTAGCGGAAGAAAAAAGAGTTCAAACAGGCTCGAACTAAACCCTAGTATTTACGCCTAACTAGGCGATTTTATCGTTTAAAAACGCTTATAATCAAGCATTAAAATTTCTCGCTTTACAAAAAAATAATGCGATTTTCTTTTTTTTTCTTCTAAGAAATTTTGTACTCTTGGCGTAAGCTTAGACTAGAAATTTAGGCTTAGAAAGCTAATTTAACCTTATTATTATTAGGAATGAACCTTAAATCTTATCTCTCAAGAGGGTTGGTAATAACTCTCTGTATGTTACTTTTGACTAACCTTTCATTTAGTCAAACTTCACAACAAACACCACCACTTAAAACCATTGCATTACCATTCAATATTGACGGCCATGTTTGCCGGAAAGATTCATTGTATGGTGACTGGGTAGCTAACGTTTTCTCCAATGGAGTAGATAGCGGTGCAGTTATTAATGCAGATGGAAGTGTTAAAAACTTCCCACTCACTTTTCAGTACAAAGATTTAGCCAATACTCCGGGTAGTGGAACAGATGATGTATTTGACGGTGGAAACAAGTCTCACCATAACCCAAATACATGGGGCTGGAAACTTGGTGGAGTTCTAAGTAAAAACGAAGTCAACAATGTTAACCTGCACTTTGCCGAAGATTCAACAGGTGATATGTGGGGAATGATGACAGGAGATCGCTACACCACTAACGGTACGAGTTATATAGATTTTGAATTTTACCAAGAAAGTATAACGTCTACTTATACCTCAGGAGGCGCACCTCTCGGTTTCAGTACCACTGGTCCTCATTGTGGTAGAACCGTAGGAGATTTATTGGTTACCGTTGAATATACGAATGGTGGAAGAGTAGATAGTATTTATTTCTTCAAATGGGATGTGGATTCAAGTGCATCCTGTTATTACACATGGGTTCCCTACGCCATATCAAATACCTTTGCTTTTGGATTTTCTAACGATACTACAGTAGGTGTACCATATGGTGCATTTGGTATTTATACCTATACCAACTTACAGTTTGTTGAGATTGCCATCAACATAACTGAAATGATTCAGGGATCTATTTCTACTGATCCTTGTCAAGGTTTAGCTTTTAAATCTCTTTTTGTTAAAACAAAATCATCCGCGTCGCCAACAGCGGATTTAAAAGATATGATTGCGCCCTTCCAGTTAAATTTAAATACTGGGGAAGCGGATATCATATATGGAGGCCCATTTTGCCAAGGTCATGGCTCAGCTTCTGTTACTAGAACTGGACCTTCATCAACGGATAGTGGAATTTATACAATTTCCCCAACATCATCAGGGGTAGATATTGATTCTATTACGGGTGAGTTAACCATAGGCAATACAGCCTCGGGGTCTTATGAAATTATTTATAGTTATGAACCGCGTCCAAATTGTTATCAAGCCGACACAACCTCAATTTCTGTTTATGCAGGAGATTCTACAGAGAGTTCAGTAACAGCTTGTGACAGTTTTGTATGGGAAGGAAACACTTATTATACTACTTCTAGCCCAACGCATACTTATTCTAACGGTTCAAACTGCGACAGTATACATACCCTTCACATTACAATCACCAGTTCAACTTCTGGATCAAGCTCGGTAACAGCTTGTGATAGTTTCAGATGGGAAGGAAGCTTGTACACGTCTTCAGCAAGTCCAACACATACTTATACCAACGCAGCCGGATGCGATAGTGTTCATACCTTGAACATAACTATCAATAATTCCAATACGGGCTCAAGTTCGGTAACAGCATGTGATAGCTTTAGATGGGAAGGAAATTTATATACTTCATCAGCATCACCTACACATACTTATA
>CBDUMX010000050.1:0-12611 GCA_965368435.1 uncultured bacterium | reverse complement strand
AGATGCTTTCATTCTTTCTGAGATATTATTCACATCAACAATTTTAGACATGAGCTTCAGTTTCTCTTCAAATGTTTTTAAACTACTAACATTTTCAATGTCTTCCTCGTCTATTATACCATGCAGTATAGGATAGTTGGGCTCTAGATCATACCTTTCTATATCTACCAAACATCTGTCGCTAGCCTCCATAACCACAGGAATTCCCAGCTTTCGTGCTGCAATCCTCGATTTTAATTTTATTTCTAAATCGTCACACTCTTCGATGAAGAGGTCTAATCTTCCAATTTGAGAATTAAAAAATGCGTCTAAATTTTCAATATTTAAACCATCATGAAGACAAAAAACCTTTATATACGGATCTAATTCGCTTATTTCCCGAGCAGCTGAAATTGACTTATTAAGCCCTAAATCTGATATGTTTACTTTTAATCTATTCAGATTTGAAAGCTCTATCTTGTCGAAGTCAGCAAGGACAATATTTCCAACTATCCTCTCATTGGCTAAAGTTAGTGCAACTGACCTTCCTACTGATAAACCAGCAACGCCAATTGTCTTTTTCCTCAAGATCTTTTGCTCCTCTACAGTAATTTTGTTGCGATTGCGATTAGTACGAACTTCTATATACTCCTCTTCTGGCAATATGTGTATCAATCGGTTGCTCCAAGGATAATATACCCAGTTGCCATATTCTTCTAGATCACAATTTATATGTTTAGCTACAAGGTCTTGATTTTCAATATCTTTCGCACCGAACGTTGGGTTGTTAATTAATAATAATTCTGTCAGCTGATTTTTAATAGTGTCAAAAACCATTACCCCAGATTTTGCCAAAAGAGTTCGATACCTTTTTTGGTCTTTAGTGTGTGAAATATCCAATATTTCAGGTGTGTATACGAGATCTGAATCCATAAACTTTGCATAATTAAACAAAGAATTCGGGATATATTTATGGCAATCTCACAAAAAGTTATTAACTTCGTGTAACTACTATTTAATATTAACCATGAATGATTCTAAAATTATCTCCGTACTTTATGTAGATGATGAGTCGCCGAACTTGTCAGCTTTTAAAGCAAATTTTCGTCGAAATTTCAATGTTTATTTGGCAGATTCTGCTGCACAAGCATTAGAAATGATTAAAGAAAATCAAATCGATGTTGTTATCACAGACCACATGATGCCTGGTAGAAGCGGCGTCGAACTACTTGAGCAACTCAAAAAAGACCACCCTTATATCTGTAGAATTCTAATCACTGGTTGTAGTGATATCAATATTGTAATTGAAGCAATAAACAGAGGTGAAGTCTTCAGGTTTTTAACGAAACCTTGGGTCAAAGACGTCTTGTCTAACACTATTGAGACAGGATACTATGCTATGCAAGAAAAGAAACAAGAGCAACAACTCAATTCCAAGCTCTTAGAGACTAATCAGCAATTAGAGTTTATGCTAAGGCAAAAACTTATTTCTTGATAGAATAATTCATATACATTTGCTAACGAAATGAGTGACAAACTTATCGTTGGTATTAGTATTGGTGATTTTAATGGAGTTGGTCCAGAACTTATTCTAAGGACTTTTAGCAATCCATTGGTTTTTAACTATTGTGTTCCAGTAGTTTACGCAACGCCGTACCTTTTAAAAACCTACGCAACCCTCCTAAATCTCCCCATACCTGACCTAAATATTGTTAAGGAAAAATCCAATCTCAAAGAAGGTGTTATTAACCTCAGAGTTTGTAGTGACGATAGAATCACCATAAATGCAGGAACACCAAGTGATGATGCAGGTAAATACGCCCTAGATTCTTTAAAACTCTTGGTTAAAGATGTTAAAGATGGACTAGTCGACAATATTCTTACAGCTCCTATAGACAAACATTCTACCAAATCAGCAGGCTTAGAATTTAACGGACACACAGAATTTTTTGCCAAAGAATTTGACGCTGAAAGCTTGATGATTTTACTCAACGATGAAATCAGAGTAGCAATGGTGACAGGACATTCAGCATTAAGTGAAGTTCCTTCACAAATCACCGAAGAAAAGGTGATAGACGTACTTGCAAAATTTGCCCATTCGCTACAATTCGATTTTAACATTAGATCACCCAAAATTGCAGTTTTAGGCTTAAATCCTCATCTAGGCGATGAAGGTATAATGGGCACTGAAGAAGACTCAGTGATAAAACCAGCCATTGAAAAAGCTCAAGATGCTGGAATATTGGCCTTTGGCCCATTTTCCCCAGATGGTTTTTTTGGCTCAAAACAAACCAAAGCATTCGATGCTGTTCTAGGGATGTATCACGACCAAATTTTAATCCCGTTTAAGCAACATGCATTTTCAGATGGCATCAACTTTACGGCTGGCTTGCCAATCGTTAGAACTTCACCCGACCATGGAACAGCTTACGATATTGCAGGTAAAGGTATAGCCGATATCTCTTCATTTGTAAATGCCCTCTATTTGATCAATAAAGTGCATAGAAATCGCAAAGAAAATTACGACTCCAATACGAGCTTTCTAAAATTCAAAGAGCACAGAAGAGAAAAATTCAGCATTGGTGTCCCTGATTTAAATTAAATTCTTTCTATCAGTTAGAAAATTGTAAATTTGCAGCCTTTTTAAGGTGAAGCTGGAAGATTTTAATATTGATCTCAATAAATTTCAGAACGATTCATATCAGTTCAGCCTAAACCTTAACGATACGTTCTTTACATTGAAAGAAAATAGTCTGTTCAATAGATGCAAGGTAAAAGCACAAATTGAATGTACTAAATTAGATTCAACAGTAACTTTAACATTTTCATTAAATGGAATTGTAGGAACCCAATGTGAACGTTGTTTGAACTCAATAGAACTAAACTCAAAACTGAGTTATATTGAGGTTTATAAAATAACTTCAGATCGCGAACTTTTGGCAGAAGAGAATTACATCTCTGAGAGTCAACATGAGCTAAACGTTTACGATTCACTTTATGAAAGTATATGCACACATCTGCCTACAAGGTTGATATGCGAGAACGCTGTTGATTCACCAAATTGTGAAGTATTAATAAATAACACCCAGAATGAATCTGTTGATCCACGATGGGATAAATTAAAGAAATTAATTAAATAAGAAATGGCACATCCTAAACGCAAAATTTCCAAAACCAGAAGAGACAAAAGAAGAACTCATTACAAACTGGGGAATAAGCAATTACACAGAGATCCTGCGACTGGAACAGTACATCTTTATCATCGATTAAACCTGGAAACAGGCATGTACAAAGGTGTTCAAGTTTTAGAACCTAAGGACGGAGAATAAATCAAATGAGAATTGGCATAGATGCCATGGGGGGAGATTTTGCCCCTGCGGAATGCATTAAAGGTGTTTTAGCTGAAGTAGAAGCAGCTAATACATCAGACACCTTCGTTGTGTACGGGGAAGAGACTGCTTTGTCAAAATATTCAAACGAACTTGCTTCTCACAACATTGAAATAGTATTCACTGGACCTAGTATAGGCATGAGTGAACACGCTACAAAAGCTGTGGCTTCTAAAAAAGATGCTAGCATTAATGTTGGAACCTTTCACCTTTCTGAAGGAAAAATCGATGCATTTGCCGGTGCTGGAAATACTGGAGCAATGATGGTTTCTGCACTGTATAATGTTAAACCAATAAAGGATCTTGAAAGACCAGCTTTGACAACTGTACTTCCACAAAGAAGCGGTATAACAGGAGTGCTACTAGATGTTGGAGCTAACGCTGACGTCAAACCCGAAACATTGGTGAAATTCGCAATTTTGGGTAATGAATATGCAAAAGCAGTTTACGGAATCAAAGATCCAAGAGTAGGTCTTTTAAACATCGGAGAAGAACGTGAAAAAGGAAATATCTTAACTAAAGCAGCATTTCCTCTACTTGAAAATAATAACACCATAAAGTTTGTTGGCAATATTGAAGGCCGTGACATCTTCAACGATAAAGCAGATGTGGTTGTTTGCGATGGATTTACTGGAAATATCGTAGTTAAAACTTGCGAAGGCTTCTTTTATAATTTATTGAAACGAGGAGTACAAGATGAATTCCTCAACAAGTTCAATTTTGAGAATTATGGAGGGTCAGCCATTCTTGGAATTAAAAAACCTGTAATAGTTGGACATGGAATTTCAAAGGCAAATACCTTTAGAAATATGATAAAACTTGCAAAAAATGTAGTTGATTCAAACTTAATCTCTAAAATTGAATCATCTTTTTCTTAAACTAATAAAAACAACATGTCTAATATAAGAGCTGCAATTACCGCAACCGGTGGTTATGTTCCAGAAAGAGTTCTCTCTAATTTCGATCTAGAAAAGATAGTCGACACCACTGATGAATGGATAAGAACTCGAACAGGAATAGAAGAGCGTAGAATACTGGAGGATGGCAAGGCAACGTCCGACATGTGCGTGGAAGCAATCAAGCAAATTCTTGATAAATCAGCCCTCAAAGCTGCAGATATAGATTTGATAATAGTGGCTACAGTTACTCCAGATTTAGTTTTTCCTTCTACCTCAAATATTGTATGTGACAAGCTTGGAGCTGTTAATGCATGGGGTTTTGATCTGAGCGCAGCTTGCTCAGGATTTCTCTATGGTCTTGAAACCGCTAGTAAATTTATAAGCTCTGGTCAGTATAAAAATGTAATCTTATGTGGAGCTGATAAAATGTCAGCTATCATTGATTACGAGGATAGAAATACCTGTATAATTTTTGGTGATGGAGGAGGTGCAGTTTTACTTCAACCAAGCTCTGAAGAAGTAGGAGTGATGGATAGTATTCTCAAAGCAGATGGTTCAGGAAGAGAGTTTTTGCATCAAAAAGCAGGTGGGTCTTTACTACCTCCAAGCATTGAGACAGTTACAAATCGTCAGCATTATGTTTTTCAAGAAGGTAAGACGGTTTTTAAATTTGCTGTAACCAATATGGCTGAAGTAAGTAGAGAAATTATGGATAGAAATAATCTTACGGGGGAAGATGTAGACTATTTAGTCGCACATCAAGCTAACCTTAGAATTATTGACGCCACTGCTCGCAGAATGGAACTTGATGAAAGCAAAGTGCTGATTAATATTAATAAATACGGCAACACCACAGCAGCAACTCTTCCCCTCTTATTAAACGACTTCGAAAAGAAATTTAAAAAAGGTGATAATCTAATTTTATCAACTTTTGGTGGTGGATTCACTTGGGGTGCTATATACTTGAAGTGGGCCTATAATGCCTAAATAAACTAAAAAAGCTATTTTCGCTTTGGAATAAGACTTATGGAACTAAAAGACATTCAATCTCTCATCAAATTTGTATCAAATTCTGGTGTAGAAGAAGTATCGCTAGAAAAGAAAGACTTTAAAATAAGCATTAAGAAAAATGGACCAACTGTTGTTGCCAGCGCTCCTCCTCCTGTACAGCAAGCGCCTGTAGTAGCCGCCGCACCTGCACCTCAGGCTGCACCTGCTACCGCGCCAGCAGAAAAACCAAAGGCTGAAGCTACTAGCAACTTGATTGAGATTAAATCTCCTATGATCGGTACATTCTATCGCAGACCATCACCAGATAAATCTAATTTTGTTGAAGTGGGTGATGAGCTTAAGAAAGGTCAAGTGATATGTATTATCGAGGCCATGAAGCTATTCAATGAAATTGAAGCAGAAATCACAGGTAAAGTAGTTAAAATACTAGTTGACGATTCTGAACCTGTTGAATATGATCAACCTTTATTCCTTGTTGAACCAGCTTAATAATATTCCATGTTTAAAAAGATCTTAATTGCTAACAGAGGAGAAATTGCTCTGCGTGTAATTAGAACATGCAAAGAAATGGGCGTGCAAACTGTGGCTGTATATTCTACCGCAGATAAGGATAGCTTACACGTTAAATTTGCCGATGAGGCAGTGTGTATAGGCCCTCCATCAAGCACACTATCATATTTAAGTATGCCAAATATTATTGCTGCTGCCGAAATTACAAATGCAGACGCAATACACCCTGGTTATGGATTCCTTTCTGAAAATGCAACATTTTCTGAAATGTGCCGCGACCATGGAATTAAATTCATTGGTGCAAGTCCAGAAATGATTGATAGCATGGGTGATAAGGCTAATGCAAAAGCTACGATGAAGAAAGCTGGTGTTCCATGCGTGCCTGGATCAGATGGATTAATCAAAGATTTAAAACACGGTTTAAAACTTGCAAATGATATCGGTTACCCTGTTATGCTGAAAGCGACAGCTGGAGGCGGTGGACGCGGTATGCGACTGATATGGAAAGAAGAAACATTTGAAGATGCGTGGAATAGCGCGAGAACTGAATCTAAAGCCGCATTTGGAAATGATGGCATGTATCTTGAAAAGTTCGTTGAAGAACCTCGACATATTGAGATACAAATTGCTGGAGATCAATACGGTAAAGTTAGCCATCTATCTGAACGAGACTGCTCTATTCAAAGAAGACATCAAAAACTGGTAGAAGAAGCCCCTTCACCTTTTGTGGATGAAGAACTGAGAACTAAAATGGGTGAGGCTGCAATTGCAGCTGGTCAAGCAATTAATTATGAAGGAGTAGGAACTGTTGAGTTTTTGGTCGACAAACACAGAAATTTCTATTTCATGGAAATGAATGTTCGTATTCAAGTTGAACATCCAGTTACTGAAGAAGTAATTAACCATGATCTTATAAAAGAACAAATTAAAATTGCTGCGGGGATACCTATATCAGGCAAAAATTATTTACCCGAGAAGCATTCTATAGAATGTAGAATAAATGCTGAAGATCCATTTAATGATTATCGACCAAGCCCAGGCAAAATTGAAGTATTACATAAGCCGGGTGGACACGGAGTGAGAGTAGATTCTCATATATATGCGGGATATACAATTCCTCCTCACTATGATTCTATGATAGCTAAACTAATTGTTTCAGCGCAAACACGTGAAGAAGCAATTGTTAAAATGGAAAGAGCACTGTCAGAATTTGTTATCGAAGGTGTTAAAACTACCATTCCTCTTCATCTTAAATTAATGAGAGATGAAAACTTTAGATCAGGTAACTTTACCACTAAGTTTATGGAAACCTTTGATATTAATAAATAAAACAATCACACATAAAAAAGCCGGCATTGATTTCAATGCCGGCTTTTTTATTTATTGTCTTATGATTTTCTCAGTCGCACTGTGGAGCTGTATTCTCCAATTACTTGAACGACATACACTCCTGACTTTAAAGAAGAAATATCGATATCTTCATTGTTATAAGCTTCTGAGACATTCAATACTTCATTTCCTAAAATGTCAAAAACTTTAACTGCAAAAGCAGATTTGTTTAGAGTCTCTAAACTAAATTTATCAGTACTGGGATTGGGATATAATTTTATCTTAGAATTTGCAAATCGACCAATACTCCCCGTATAATTATTAGTTCTCACCGAATAAAAACACGAATCGTAATTCTCAGGATTTTGAAGCGATTTCATATACACTAAAAGATCACATTTGCCTTCATTACCATCAGGGTAGAAATTGACTTTCATATCGAAGCTTTCATCTGGGCGAATAATAATATCCATACTATCGTCTTCTTCTTTATAACAAAAAAGCTGATCACAAACAGCACTAGTCATTGTGCAATTCAATGTTACGCGAACAAACCTAAATGCCGTATCTGAGCTATTATTGGTAATTATAGATTTTGCTGTTAATTGAAATTCCGATGCATCTCCAGCAGTTTTAGCAGTATCCTTGGTGTATACTATCTGAGCACTCAATTGTAGAGATGCAACTGCTAATAAAAGTGTAAGTATTTTTTTCATATAATTAATATTATGAAGCTTCAGCTTCAACGGCTTCAACTTCTGGAATCATTCGTTTTAATAAATTCTCTATTCCCGCTTTAAGGGTCATAGTAGACGATGGACAACCACTGCAAGATCCTTTCATCATTACAGTCACAACTCCTTCTTCAAAACTTTTAAAATCAATAGCACCACCATCCATTTCAACAGCAGGCTTTACATGATCTTCTAGTAATTGCTTGATTTTTGTAACAATCTCACTCTCTTCTTCTTCTGACAAAGTTTGAGTTTTTGTAATTATAGGCTTCTCTGCCTCTAAGTATGATTGTACAAATTCCTTTAAATTAGGGGTGATGTCAAACCAATCGTAATCCGATTTTTTTGTAACCGAAACAAAATTATTCATGATGAATACACCTTGAACAAAATCGTGTTTAAACAACTCTTCTGCCATGGGGCAATTGGCCACATCCTCTGAATGCCTGAAATCAACACTGTCATTAGGCAATATCATTTTATTGGCAACAAACTTCATCGACTCCGGGTTCGGAGTCTTTTCAGCATATACTGTTATTACGTCTTTTAGTTCCATTGAAGCGAAAACAATGCAAAGGTAGCTTTAGTTTTTCTTTCAAGTAAATTTAAAGGTCATCTTTCATCAATTTCTTCTGCCTCTGTAGATAGCAAATCCGCAAGTTTGTAGTTTTTTCGTTTTAAATAGTAATTGTTGAAATTGCACCATACACAATCTTCTTTATTGCATCCTTTCTCAAATTGTCCGTTAATAATAGCATCATAAACGGTTTTAATCTGCATTCGAACTATTTCCACATCTGAAGGATTTATTGCGATTTCTTCTTGGATAAATTCACCTTTGACTGGCTCTATAAAGTCTAATATTCCGCTACTAACAGACTTACTGAATCTTGGATCTTGCTGAATCAGTATATAGTAAAACATTATTTGCCTCCAATAGTCTCCACCATAAATCTTATTGTGATCAAGCTCCCCTTCTTTTAACTTATCGCTAGATAGAGGAGGATTAATTTTAGCTTTTGCATAGTTGTAATTTCCGGTTTTATAATCTACAACTTTTATATCTCTGTCTCCAATGATAATTTTATCAATTTGACCGCGAATTGGAATACCATTTATCTCAATGTTTTTAAAACTTAATTCTGTTTGTGAATTATGCTCATTAAGCCATTGTGATTTTCGCGCTTCATAATATTGCGGCAGTATGGTATTCCCAAATTCCAATTTACGTTTGTACGCAATTTCTGTGAATGATTCTCGATGTCTTGAAAGCGCCTTTTTGAATTCGGTGACTAAGAATTCACTTTTCGGTAAATTTTGTGTTTCACTGCTTGATTTTTGTTTAATTAATGCTTCTAAGGCACCGTGAACTGCTGTACCGAACGACATACTTTCATTAAGAGCAGATGGAACCCTCACTATGGTCTGATAGAAAAAGGATACAGGACACTTTAAATAGCTATTTAGATTAGTTGCACTCATTCTAAAATTTTCCAACTCCTGCTTTATAAAATCCATCTGAGTAAGTTTTAAGTAAGCCTTGTTTTCCTGCTGCATAGTTTTTTGAAAGAAGTCTAAGAGCTCAATTTCTCTAATTTCAGAATGCTTGATATGGGTATATTCGGAATCTTCAATTTCTGCAACATATACACTTCTATTTAAGGGTTTATCAGCAGCATCCCGCATTGAATAACTTATGGTTAAATTGTGTTTAGCTCTAGTTAAACCCACGTAGAACAATCTTCTTCCCTCTTCTTCATGTGCGAGATTTGGCTCTCCTTTAACTATTCTGTTCATATTAAAAGGTAAGCTCTGACCGTTTTTTTCCCATTTGTCGGCAGTACAACCCATAATAAAAACATGCTCAAATTCCAGTCCTTTAGAGCCGTGGACAGTCATTAAATTAACTCCATCGGCGCCGTATACCACTTTGGTCAGACTCAGGCCTAACTTATTCTCTTTTAGAATATTTATAGTGTCGAGAAATTGAGTTAGCGTTAAATAGGGGTTCTTTGCAGTTTCGCTTTTTAAGAAATTGAAGAATGTCTTAAGACATTGAACTTCATATAAATTATCAGAACTAGCGAGTGCTCGACCAATAAAACCACCTTTTGATATGACGTGTTCAACCACAGTTTGCAAATTTGAATTGTGAAGCTCTTTATGCCAATATTCTAAGTCTGCAATGAACTGCTTTAACTCCTTAAAACTTTCTGTGCTTAATTTCCCGCGTTCTTCCTTAGCAATCATGGAATGGATCGCTTCTCGCCATGCCAAATCATATTGCTTTTTTAATTGAACACTCAAACTCGCAATTTCAAAAGGAGTTAAATGGACAAAGTTTTTAGAATGAAGAATTTCAAATAACAGATGCTGACCTTTATCCAACTTTTGACTCTCTAAATCAAGATATTCTAAAAGTTGTAGCAATTGATGTATCAACGGCTCGTCCAATATATCCTTAGCCATTGAAATATTAAATGATATCTTCTCTGCTTGAAGATATTTAACCAAGTCATCACTTTGTTTATGGTTGCGATATAAAACTGCTATATTTTTTAACTTAACTCCTTTTTCTGATAAGACTTTTATTGAATTGGCAAGCTCTATAACCTCTTGCTGAGTATTTGGATATGATATTATATTAACAGCAGAATCTAATGCTATGACTTCGGGATTTGATGCAGATATTTCCTTCGACACAGAATCGATTTGCCCAACCAAGCGTTCCGTATTATTAGAAATTAATGTATTGCTAACATTTAATATGGAAGGGGTGCTCCTATAATTTTCCGTTAGTACTATTAACTTAACATACTTACTATAAGCTTCATATAGCATTTTTATGTTTTCAACATTGGCGCCCTGAAACTTGTAAATTGATTGATCATCGTCCCCAACTACAAATACATTTGGATTATCCCAATAGTTAATGAGCAGCATAAGTAGTTGATTTTGAGAGCCATTTGTGTCTTGGTACTCATCGACCAGAATATACTGATATTGCTCTTGGTATTGAAGTAGAAGATTATGATTCGATAAAAATTCCGCGATGACCCAATTAATCATATCATTATAGTCATAGCGCTTCCTATGAGCCATTTTGGCTATATAAGCATCGTAAAGGGCTACAGCTGCTCTTAGCCTCTCAATTTTTTCTTGTTCTGCAAAGTAAATTTGCTTGAAATCTCCTTTTTTCCCATTCTTCGAATCGCGTTTCAAACGAAAGCTTTCATCATTTTCAATATCGTTTAAATACTCATCACAAAGAGCATAAACTTCTGCAGGTTGCAAGCCGTCTTTTTTTAAGAGGTTAAACAATGAAATAAGTGAATTAGTGTCGAAATAAATATCTCCTCGGTATCGTTTAAGCTCGTGGTTGGCCGGCAACTCATCAATAATTTCCTTTACTATTTCTAGTACTTCAATTTCAGATGCAGGATCTAATTCTTGGTACCCGAATAGACTTTTATTTTCTTGGATAACCATATTGCAGAAAGCGTGATATGTGTAAATATTCACACGTTGAGCATCTGTGCTAATAAATTGGTAAAGTCTATCTCGTAAGGCAACTGTAGCGGCTTCGGTAAAAGTTAGACAGAGAATGTTTTCTGCTTTCGCATCTGTTAAACGTAAAATATTAGCAACTCTAGCGCCTAAAACTTGAGTTTTTCCAGTTCCTGGTCCCGCAACAACCATAACAGTGCCCTCAATAGTGTCAACAGCGTTTTTTTGCTCAGAATTTAGGGATTTATATAGATCTTCAAATTGCATCAGTAATAGGCAAATCTGTGATTTTTAGCTGGATAATTATCAGTGAGCTATAAATTTTTTGGAAAAGAAAAAAAAAACTAAAATTTATCGCAACCTTTTCCAATATTTGAATCTAAATAAAGACATAACTTAAGTTAGGTATATGAAAAACGTTACAAAAAAATTAAACAGGCTTTTATTATTAGGAGCATTTTTGGGCGGTACAGCCGTGTCAGTAAATGCACAGTATTGCACATCAGGTGCAACATCTACTGCAGATTCAAAATGCAGCAGAGTGCAATTAGATGGGAATAGTACCTCTATTGACAATCAAACAGGAACTTCATGTGAGACGTATACGGATCACACGAGTTTAGCAGCGCCAGAACTGTCGCCAGGGGGTGACTATACAGTAAAGCTCACCTACAATACTTGCGGTGGTAACTATACTCGTTACTCAAACGCTTGGATTGACTACAATAATGACGGTGATTTCGACGATGCAGGAGAAAAATTAGACCCTACTGGTGCATCTAATGGTTCATCTGGATTTGTTCACACTATAAACTTTACTGTTCCTTGTAATGTAACTGCTGGTTACACTAGAATGAGATGTATTGTAAAGGAAAGTGGCGCAGCTAACCCTTGTGGTACTTACACTTGGGGTGAAACTGAAGATTATACAGTGAAAATTGAAGCCCCTACAGGCTCAATCAGCGCAGATTTCTTTATGCCAGATACTGCTTATACTGGAACTCTTGTAAATTTAGTTAATGCAGTTCAAGATGGTTACCTAAATCAATGGGATATTAATAATGATGGCACTGTAGAATATACTTCAATCAATGCTGTACATATCTTTAGCACTCCAGGCACGTATTCTGTACGTCTAAAAGTAGCTAATTGTGGTGGAATTGATTCTGGTGTTAAAACTATAGTAATTGTTAATCCGACCGCACCACCAGTAGCAGATTTCGTTGCGACTAAAAACGTAGTTGAATTATTTG
>CBDUMX010000049.1:0-12622 GCA_965368435.1 uncultured bacterium | reverse complement strand
TAAATCCCAAACATCCTGCATATAGTAAAAATAGTTTAGATGCTGACGACCTATTGTCTGATAAGATATGGTTGTTATCTGAAGGAAATTGCTTTAGAACCCAGAGTATAAATTTATGCGCATTGCCAGAAGAACGGCTTAATCACTTGGCTCTAACTTATGAAAGCGGAAGCATGCAAACTTTAAAAAAGATAGTTGATTTGGAAGGAGGAGCGACGATTATGCCTGAGTGGGAAGCTGGAGAATTGGATAGCGACAGTCTTGATAATGTTAGGGCTTTTAAATCAGATCATGCAGGAAGGGAAGTTGGTTTGATTTATACCAAGTACTACGCTAAAGAAAACATCATTCAGAAACTAGAAGAAATGATAAAAGACTCTTTGCCTAAATATGTTTCAGAAAATAAAAATCTGGAAATAATAGAAATGTAGTTGTGAGGTTTTTCGACAAATACAGTGGGTTTTGGAGACGATTTAAAGTGTTTTACATTCTGTATAACGTACTAAATTACAGGCATTTAAGCCGAGTGAAATCTCTGTTTAAAAAGTATGGAATTAAGCGATCTGTTTTTATGCCATTTCACAGTGAACATTTGAAAGGTTTGCAAGAGCGGAAAGAGATATTTAATTCAGACGAATGGAATGAGAAGGGCTTTGTGGTGCTAAAGCAGTTAATTGATGATAAATTAATAGACGCAATCAATGCAGGAATGGAATCAGCACTAGAAAGTGGTGAGCTTGCATTTAATTATACGGGTAGGAAAGTTGTATTTGCGTATGAGAAGGTGCCAGAGATAAAACAAGTGATGCAACATCCCGCATTATTGGCTGTGCTTAAAGAAAAGATAGGAGGAGAAATTGTTCCATTTCAGAGTATAAACTTTCATTATGGCAGTGAACAAAGTGCACATTCAGACAGTATACATATGAGCACCTATCCTGAGGGTGGACTTATAGCGGCATGGGTGGCTTTGGAGGATGTAACAGAGGAGAATGGACCATTATTTTATTATCCTGGAAGCCATAAATGGCCATATGCAAGCAATAGGGATATTGGAGCTTCTACATCGTGGATGTTGTCGCCCAATCCAAATAAAATGTACGAGAATTACATTTCGGACAAGATAGCATCAAGTGATATTAAAGCTGAAGTTTATTGTGCTAAAAAAGGGGATGTATTGATTTGGCATGCCAATTTATTGCATGGGGGAATGCCGCATAAGAATAAGAATAAAACACGTAAAAGTTTAGTAGTTCACTATTTCAAGAAAGATGTGATATGTTATCACGAAATATCACAGCGTTTGGCAATAGTGAAAGAGATTGTCTAGTTACAAGCTTGTTTAATTTTTAGTTGTAATTCAAGCATTTCTTGTAGGTGAACGCTAAGGCGATAGTCTCCATTATTAGGGTGGTTTTGGAAAGTTGATCCATCAGGAAGTTGTGCAATTTTAAAGTGTTCACATGCTTTTGATTTATTTCCCAGCGCTAAATAGACATCTCCTAAAGTGTGGTTTGCTAGTTTATCTTTAGCATATTTTTCAATTTTAATTATAGGGTGCAGCAAAATTCTAGCTTCCTCATAGTTTTTTAGTTCATAGAGGCATTTAGCTTTTCTAATCATGGCTGAGGGATGAGAAGGGTCTATAGAGTCAGTGCAATAATTCAAGGCATCAAGCGCGTTTTTATATTGAGAAAGGGCCATGTAAGCACCAGCCATATTGCTGTAGAGGAATTGTGTGCGCGGGTCAAGTTCTATGGCTTTTTTGAAATATACAATTGCTTCTTCCATTTCACCAAGGCATTTGCATTCAATTGCAATTAAGTTGTAAGTGCTTGAAAGTGCCAAAGTATCTGGTGCTATATACTCTTGATTTTCTTGAAGGCCTTCTAACATTAATCTTTTCTTGGTTCTGCAATCACCAGATCTATCTGCAATTTCATATCTCAACATAAATACTATCCTGTAATGAGACCTATCAGTGTCATCAAATGTGAGTTCTAATGAATCAATTACGTAATTCGCGCTATCGTACAGTTTCATTTCGGTTAGATACACTATACGTTTGTAGCTATTCTTTAATTCCGGAGAAAAATCTTGGGCTTGGGTGCATTTGCATATAATTATAAACAGGCAGACAGATATTAGCTTTTTCAACATTTGGGCAATTAAACAGATTTTAGAGCAATAACATGAGGATGTAGAATAATACTTTCGCAATTCTTATGAGAAATCTAGGGAATTTAGCTTTGGGGGCAAGCCCCCTCCCCTGATAACAATATAAGGATTTAGTGAATAGGAGACAATTTTACCTTATTAGCGCAGCATAAAAATGCACCTAAGTTGATTTTACAATCCCATTAACACTTCCATTGGGTCTTTGCCACTCAATAGAAGCTCAGGATTTTCCAAATAGTTTTTTACAGAAACTAGGAAGCTAACAGATTCCTTGCCGTCGATGATTCTGTGATCATAGCTCAATGCCAAATACATCATTGGACGAGCCACAATATTGCCATTTTCAACTACTGGACGCTCAATGATATTGTGCATTCCCAGGATTGCAGACTGAGGTGGATTGATTATAGGTGTACTCATCATGGAGCCAAAAACACCACCATTTGAAATAGTAAATGTACCACCTGTCATTTCTGGGATGGTCAATTTGCCGTCTCTAGCCTTTATAGCTAGACGCTTAACCTCAGCTTCAATCTCCCACATGGTTAAACTCTCAGCATTGCGAATTACAGGAACCATAAGTCCTTTAGGTCCACTTACAGCTATAGATATATCAACATAATCATTCATGATCATGTGGTCGCCATCTATATAGGCATTCACCGCTGGGAATTTTTGCAGTGAGAGGGCACAAGCTCTAGAGAAGAAGCTCATAAAGCCAAGGCTTACACCATGCGTTTCTTTGAATTTGTCTTTGTATTTTGTTCTAATATCGAAAATAGGCTGCATGTTCACTTCATTGAAAGTGGTAAGCATAGCCGTTTCGTTTTTTGCTGCAACAAGTCTTCTAGCCACAGTCTTTCTGAGGTTAGACATCTTTTCTTCATGTTGCTCTCTGCTCGGTTCTCCAACATTGGTATAATCCATCATGCCTGCCTCGGCCATCATGGCATCATACTTTGTGATTCTTCCGTCTTTCCCGCTGCCTTTTACGTTTGCCGAGGGTATACCTTTTTCAGCAAGAATTTTAGCCGCAGAAGGGGACGGAGTTCCTGTTGCATAAGAATTCTTTTCACTAGTTGAATCAGCTTCTGGGGTTTTAAGTGGTTTAACTTTTGGCTCGGCTGCTTTAGGCTCGGCTGCTTTTGGACTGGGTTTCTCGTCTACAACTTGTCCAGTATTTTCAGGTGCTTTTGCATCGGTGTCTATACTGGCAACAACGGTCCCAACTTCAACATCTTCTCCTTCTTCAACGAGAATTTTCAATTCACCTGCCGCTTCTGCATTAAGCTCTACTGTTGCTTTATCGCTTTCTAGTTCAGCCACCGCTTCATCCATTTCAACATAGTCGCCATCTTGTTTTAACCATGATGCTATTGTTACTTGCGTAACAGATTCTCCTACAGAAGGAATTTTAAGTTCTATTGCCATTTTTGAAAAGAGTGTCAAAGGTAAAATAGATTTTCAAATTGATTTGTTTTAAATCAGAACATTTAGTGCCAAAGCTTGTCAATGAAATTTCAATATTTAATATTAATGATGGTATAAGACTTTTCCTTTCTTTTGCATATAGGGGAAATGACTGACTTAAACCTTGCATTACATCAATTAGTAGCTGAATTAGAAGCAGTACACGCTGTGGTTTCTCCTGGTAGTCGCAATGCACCAATAATTCAGTCATTGATTGATAATTCATATCAATTGCATTCAGTAGTAGATGAGCGATCAGCTGGTTTTCAAGCTTTGGGCATGGCGAAAAGTTTAAGGCAAGCTGTGGTATTATGCTGCACAAGTGGAACAGCCGGTTTAAACTACTATCCTGCAATAGCTGAAGCATATTATGCCCGAATTCCATTGATAGTTATTACTGCGGATAGACCGGCAGAGAGTATTGATCAGTGGGATGGCCAAGCAATTAGGCAAACAGATGTTTTCTTATCGCATATAAGATTGAGCCTAGAAACTTCAGAAGATTATACTGATCAAGAATCCTTTAAGAAAATAGCAGAAGAGGTAAATGAATGTTTGGCAAATGAAATTAGAGGCCCAATCCACATCAATGTACCCATTAAAGAGCCATTTTATTCACAAGATCGTCTCGAAAAGCGTTTGAGCCCAAGGACTTTTATTAACAACGACTCTATACTCTTATTAGATCTTGATGACTATTTACCTACAGGATTGAAATCGAAGAAGATTTTAGTTTTTAACGGCATGGAAGATGGGCAACTCATGATTCTTCAATGCAAGGATTTAGAGTCTTACGAGAATTTGCTTGTACTTTCAGACATCACTTCTAATCAAGCATCTAGTGTAATGCATTGGGATGCCATGCTTTATACTTTGATGCGAAACTCAGTGGAAGAAGCAAAGCAGCTCGCACCTGATATTCTTATAACAACAGGTACCACTGGCGTTTCGAAAGGATTGAGGCAGCTGCTAAAAAGATTCAAACCAAAACATCATTTTCATTTCACTAGGCACGATGAAGTAGGTGATCCTTTTAATACAGATCCACAAATAATCGATCCGTATAAACCGATTAGATCCCATACTAGCTTCCTGCTCATTGATGATTCCTATCAAAAAGAATGGAATAAGTATACCAATGCTTATATACAGAAAATGATCAATTTAGATTGGAGTTCATTTTGTGAGTTCACTGCGAGTAAATATGTGTTATCAAAACTTCCTTTGGGAAGCATTTTACATTTAGCCAATAGTATGTCGGTACGCCTGGCATCATTCTTAGTGGATGAGATGGAATCTCTAGAGATATATGCTAACAGAGGTACGAGTGGAATAGATGGTTGTACTTCTACAGCTTTAGGAAACGCCATACTCAGCGGTCAAACAGTTTATTTAATGACGGGAGATTTAGCATTTTTTTACGATAGCAACGCCTTTCTACGCAATGAGCTTCCACAAAACCTTAAAATAATTGTTTTAAACAACTATGGTGGCCGCATTTTTGAAATGATAGATGGCCCTAAACTTCAGCCAGACACTTTGGAATATCAGCTTACAACCCATAGCAAGAGTGTAGAAAGCCTTTGTGTTCATTTCGGATTGGAATATTTTTGCGCCGAGAACAATGAACAGCTTGAGAATAACTTTAATAAGTTTAAACAATGCGATCGCATAGCTGTTTTTGAAATTAAAACCATACCATTAGAAAACGAAAAATTCTATACTAAATTTAAAAACATTTCATATGAGTAAAAGAGAGTGGACAACAATAAAAGAGTATACAGACATCTTATTTGAAGAGCATAATAAGGTTGCTAAAATAACCTTCAACAGACCAGAGGTTTATAATGCATTCCGACCAGAAACAGTGAGTGCTTTAATTGATGCTTTTGAGATTTGCAGAGAAAGAACCGACATTAGAGTAGTCCTTTTAACTGGCATAGGCGACAAAGCTTTTTGCAGTGGCGGAGATCAGAATGTTAAAGGCATTGGCGGTTATGTTGGTGAAGATGGAGTGCCTCGTTTAAATATTCTAGATGTACACAGACAAATAAGAAATATACCAAAACCTGTGATTGCAATGGTTAATGGTTATGCTATAGGTGGTGGACATGTATTGCATGTCGTGTGCGATTTAACCATTGCCAGCGACAACGCAATTTTCGGTCAGACTGGTCCTAAGGTTGGCAGTTTCGATGCAGGTTTTGGAAGTAGTTATTTAGCGCGACATGTGGGCCAAAAGAAAGCTAGAGAGATTTGGTTTTTATGCAGACAATACAGCGCTCATCAGGCAGAGGAAATGGGAATGGTGAACAAAGTGGTGCCCTTTGATCAGTTGGAGGATGAGACAATGGACTGGTGTGAAACAATTATGGAAAGGAGTCCGATGGCAATCAGAATGCTTAAACGCGGTTTCAATGCTGAGCTCGATGGTCAGCGAGGCTTAATGGAGTTTGCAGGAGATGCAACTTTGATGTATTATTTGATGGATGAAGCCCAAGAAGGTAGAAATGCCTTTATAGAAAAGCGCAAACCCGATTTCGATAAATTTCCAAAGTTCCCATAGCATTTTCAGTTTGCTGGTCTTCTTGAGTTAAAATATGCTTAAAATTGCAGTATGAGTAGTGATTCACAAAATTTAAAACGCACAAGTTTATATGAAAGACACCTTGCTCTAGGCGCTAAAATGGTGCCCTTTGCAGGATATGATATGCCGGTTCAATACGCAGGTTTGCGCGAAGAACATATGGCTGTCAGAAATTCAGTGGGACTTTTTGATGTGAGCCATATGGGTGAATTTATGATAACAGGTAAAGATGCAGAGGCACTTGTAGCTTGGATTTGTTCAAATGATATTTCTAAAGTTGTCAATATGCAGGCACAGTATAACTGTATGCCAAATAATGATGGAGGTATAGTTGACGATCTTATCGTTTATAAATGGGATAGTAAAGAGTTCTATTTAGTTGTCAATGCATCAAATATTGAAAAGGATTGGAATTGGATTAAAAGCCAAAAAGAACTTAAGAACTTTGATTGCGAAATGAAAGATATGTCGGATGATTTATCACTAATAGCAGTTCAAGGTCCTAAGGCTTCAGATTTACTGAGTAAATTGACGCATGTAGATTTGGACGAAATCAAGTTTTACCATTTTGGCGCAGGGAATGTTGCTGGAATTGATGATGTAATTATCTCAAATACAGGCTATACAGGAAGTGGAGGCTTTGAATTATACGTATGGAATAAGGATGCAGTTGCACTGTGGGATGCTCTATTAAAAGCGGGCGAAGAGTTTAACGTCGCAGCGTGTGGATTAGGAGCTAGAGATACACTGAGATTAGAAAAAGGATATTGTTTATATGGCAATGATATAGATGATACTACTTCGCCAATTGAGGCAGGATTAGGATGGATAACCAAGTTTTCAGAGCCATTTAACAATATGGTGTATCACCAAAAATTAAAAGAAAATGGTGTAAGCAGAAAATTGGTAGGATTTGAGATGATAGATAGAGGTATTCCTCGTCAACATTACAACATAGTAGATGCAGAAGGAAATAGCATTGGAGAAGTTACAAGTGGAACTCAAAGTCCATCGTTAGACAAAGCCATTGGGATGGGTTATGTTAAACCAGAATTTGCTAAATCTGGTACTGAAATTTATATTCAGATTAGAAATAAAACACTGAAGGCTGTAACAGTAAAATTGCCTTTCTTACCATAAGAATATTATCATGTTATTAGACCAATTAGCATCTGAGATTAAAGATGCAATGAGAGCCAAAGATCAGGTAAAGCTAAGATCTTTGAGATTAATAAAATCTGCCCTTATGTTGTTACATTCAGAAGGCGGAGCTGCTCCAACAGAAGAAGCTGAAATGGCGGTATTAATAAAGATGGCAAAGCAGCGCAAAGATTCCATTGCAATATTTGAAAAAGAAGGAAGAGACGATTTGGCGCAAAAAGAAAAAGAAGAATTAGAAGTAATTAGCACATATTTACCTAAGCAACTCAGTGAAGAAGAAGTTAAAGCTGAAGTTGTAAATGTGATAGCTCAATCTGGAGCAAATAGTATGAAGGATATGGGTAAGGTTATGGGCATAGCCTCTCAGAAAATGAAAGGCAAAGCCGATGGCAAATTAATATCTCAAATTGTAAAGGAGCTTTTAGGCTAAGCCTAACAAAGTCTTAAAGTCCATAATCACACTGTAGTTTTTGGCGTATAGCTCATCGAGTTTAAGCTTGTAAAAGGAACTATCACCTTGTATAGCGTAGTCTGTTTTGAGGATTCCAGTTTTTAATATTGGCAAATTTTTAGGTGTTTCTCCTGCATAACCAACCCATGTTTTAGCCCCACTTAGAACAGACAAACAGTTGGAAAAATACATACCGCTTCCAAATTTGAGCATCCCGATTGGGAATAGAACTATTAGAAGCAGAGCCATGCAGATATCAAAAATTCGCTTTTGTCGCTTATATTCTGGTTTAGATAGGTTTAATTCAATTTGTTGACCGAAGTATAAACCAGAAGAATTCTTTGAATGGCTACCGATAACAAATTCACTTTTAGCAGGAATAGTGTAATAATTAACAGAAGGTCCAATTTTATTCATCCACGCCATTATTTCAGAAGCTTCCATGCTCTCTGAACTGAAAATTACCTCATTGATCCCATAGATGTTTACTATCTCTTTCAATTGCTCGTGGCTTCCAAGGTACTGTGGGTGATCGTTTTTTTCGGGGTGAACAAAGCCAATCTGTTGATAGCTTTTGCCAGAACTTTTTAGAATTTGAGTTACAAGCTCCCATTTTGAAGCCGTGCCTATAAGTATGCTTTTAGTAAGTTTACTTCTGCTGAAATCTAAAGTTTTGTATTTTATGAGATGTATTAAGCTCCTTTCAACAAATAATGCCGCTGTTACTGCTAGTGTCCCAAAAATTATTATGCCTCTAGAAAAATGTAAGTGGTTTGGAAGCAAGCCATAAATAATAAGAATAACCGCTGCGCCTACAAGTACCGCTCTAACTAATTTGCCAAAGTCAAATATGTTTTTATATGAACCAATTGCGATAAGGCTCGCTACAAAAGTCAAGGTATAGTAGGGCAAATGGATGTAGAGCATTTCTTTGGGGTAGGTTTTAATGTATTTTATGTGTTCCTCCCAATAGTTTTTTAAAACCAATAAAGTTGAAAATATGAGTACTATTTCGAGTATCATCAACCAATATCTTTTGAAGAAAGTAATCAGAAGACTAAGAGATGCACGCAAATAAATAGCTGCATTAATAAAAGTGGTGAATGCTTTTTTATTACTTCCACTGTAGTGTTTTTCAGCAAAGATGATCATTGCTTTATAGAACACCTTAACGTAGTTTACACTTTGTTTCTTAGTGCTTTCACCTTTGTAATGGATAATAGTTGTTTCCGGGTAATAATAATTTTTAAAGCCGCCTTGAGTAATGCGATAGCTCAGATCAATATCTTCACCGTACATGAAAAAAGTTTCATCTAGAAGTCCAACTTTGTCCAATACTGATTTCCTCATGAACATAAACGCTCCTGCAAGTACCTCCACTTCATTGGTTTCATGTTCTGCCAAATATCCCAAATGATATTTACCAAATTTTTTAGATTTTGGAAATAACTTATTTAAACCCAGCATTTTATAAAAGGCTACTTCAGGAGATGGTAGTCCTCGCTTACTTTCAGGTAAGAACTTTCCTTGCCCATCAATCATTCGAACACCACATGCGCCTGCATCGGGATGCTGGTCCATAAAATTTATGGTTTTCTTAAAACAATCTTCGGGTACTATAGTGTCTGGGTTGAGCAGTAAGACATATTCTGCTGAACTACGTTTTATGGCTTGGTTGTTGGCTTTGCTAAATCCGAGATTGTCCTTGTTTTCTATGAGCTTTACAGAAGGGAATGAATTCTTAAGCATATCAATAGATCCATCTACAGAGTTGTTATCAACAACCCATATTTCTGAATCTATGCCATCAGTTGCTTTAAGCACAGATTGCAAACACTGTTCTAAGAAGTGTTTAACGTTGTAATTAACTATAATTACCGATAGCCTCATAGCCAATGCAAACATAACTTATTTAAATGCTAAGTGCTTGTTCTCAATAACATAATAAGCTTTAAACTAGTGCCTAGATTGGATAAAATTTGAAATGCTTTATTTTTGGTCTTTATGTCAATAAAGCCCGATAAAGTTCCTATAGCAGTGTACAAGACTAACAGTTTTAGTGAGAATCCTATGAGTGTAATTGGAATGGGCATGGGAGTGGGTATGGGTGCTATGTTTATGTTTATTTTAGGAGGTGCACCTATTTTCTTCAGCATGGCTGCATTAATTGGAGGAATATTGGTGGTTTATGGGTATAAAATTGGTAAAACAATCTATGAATTGCACTCAGATGGGGTCTACCAATGTATTTCACTTTTTATTCCTAGCATGCTTAAGAAGAAACCAAAGGAAAGATTTATTGAATGGAAGGATATTAAGTCTTACCGAAATGACAAAGATTTTAAACGCAACCTGCAGGAGTATGAGTACTTAAAACTTTACCTTAGAAAATCACCATCTGAGATTTGGATAACCAATGATGGGGGATTGGCAAGTTTCGAAGAATTTAGAGATAAATTTTTAGAGCTGATTGGAGACAGTGCTCAACCTAAAGAGTCTACACTATCAATTCCAAATGCAGTTTCGGATTTACCTCTTGGCACTAAGGACGTAAAAGATCCAAAGTCAGAAATTAAAAGAAAGCCGAGTTTCTATTCCGGAATCTTCGCTAAAATATTGACGGTCTTTTTTATATTCTTAACTGTGGCCCTTTTTGTATTTGGGTATTTTAATGGAATGAGAATGGCAAATTGGTTCAGGTTGGCTGCGATTTTGTTGCCGGGAACTCTATATATGAGTTACAGAGTTTTCATTAAACCACCTGAGGATTAAAAGCTAGAGTAAAACAATAATATCGGAGTATTTTTGTTTCCAATACATGCAATTTGTCTATCCGGGATTTCTTTGGGCCTTAGCTTTAATTAGCATACCTATTCTCATTCACTTATTTAATTTTAGAAGGTATAAGAAAGTGGAATTCAGCAATGTTGCCATGCTGAAAGAAATTGAGACCCAAAGCAGGAAATCTAGGCAGTTAAAGAAATGGCTTATCTTGTTAAGCAGAGTTTTGGCTATTGCAGCTTTAGTACTTGCTTTTGCACAGCCATTTATACCTTTAAATAAAAAAGTAACAGGTCGCTCTTTGCAGGCTGTGTATATAGACAATTCGTTTTCAATGAACGCAAGCGGAGAAGGAGGCCCATTGTTTGAGCAAGCTAAAAATGCAGCAAGAACAATTGTGAATGAATTGGAGAGAGATCAAGAAATCTTTATGATCGCAAATCAAAAATTAAGTAGCCAAAATATTCTGAGTAAACAACAGGCAATAGAATGGATAGATGAACTAGAAATTAGTGCCGATGTGAATAATTTCAGCCAAACTTTAGTTTCTGCTCAACGGATATCAAAACAAGAGGGTTACGCACAAATGTTCACTTATTTAATTTCGGATTTTCAACGAAGTTCAGAATTAAATGTGGTTGTGGATAGCACAACAAATCTAAATTTGGTAAGACTAGAACCCTTAGGTGTTAAGAATATTTCTATTGATTCTGTTTGGTTAGCATCGCCATTGAACAACACTGATGATCCAATTGAACTTAAGGTTAAGCTTCGCAATCACGGAGAGCAGAAAATGGACAAAGTAAACCTTGTGTTAAATGTTAATGGAGTTCAACAAGGGGCTCAATCCATCAGTATTAGTGGCAAGTCTCAGAATATCATTGATTTAGCTTTTAAATCTTCAAGCGATGGTTGGTTGAGTGGTGAGTTGAAAATTAATGATCCTTTAGTAAGTTTTGATAATACATATTACTTCGGTTTAGAGCTTAAAAAGAAGTATAGTGTGTTGGTGCTAACAGATGGAAGCAGTCACTTTACATCACTTTTCGGTGGCGATGAGCAATTTAACTTGGAAGTCAAAAAACCTCTTGATTTAGATTATAGTTTGATGTCTTCCTATGATATGATCATCCTTGACCAGTTGAGCATTAATAGTGCAGCGCTTAATTCTCAAGTAGAAGCATTTTTGAGCGAAGGGGGCGTGGTGTTTTATGTCCCATCCTCAAATTCCTCAACTAATGCTACTGGACTGCCCTTAGCATCTCAAGGAACAGTAAAAACCGTTGATTTGAGTATTCGAAGTGAAGATTTAAGTCATCCATTTTTTAAAGGTGTTTTTAGCAGGATTCCTCGAAACAATGTTTTGCCAAAAGTTAGTAAGCTTTACAGTATTTCTCCAACATCACAGAATGAGGTCTTATTGAGTTTAAAAGACAAGACAGCCGTGTTTGTCAGGACTCGTGTTGGAAGTGGACTTTTATATCAATTGGCATTTCCACTGGATTTGGATTGGAGTACATTTCACGAGCATGAGCTGTTTGTATTAAGCACTTTGAAAGCAGCCTTTAGTAAAAGCAATCAGAATGAAATCTCATACAGCCTCAATTATGCAGGCTCAATTCCGTTGCCCACTACCGCTAGAGAAAAAGCACTAATTGCCGCAACTAAAGACCAAGAAGTGATTTTAGAGTCGGCAGCAGTTGAAGGAAAATTTAGGTACTGGCTAAATGAAGAATTGAGTACAGCAGGAATTTATGTCTTAAAATATCAAGACCAACAAGATACCTTAGGTTTGCTTGCTTTAAATTACAATAGGCTTGAATCTGCACAGGATTACTATGAAAAAGATGAATTAATTGAAGCTTTTGGAGCTCAATTAAAGTTTTATAATAACGAACCCGAAATGTTGCAGTCACTGGCCTCGAACACCACTTCGTCGAAGCCACTTTGGAAATTGTTTATGGTCTTCTGTTTGATATTTCTGCTTATAGAGA
>CBDUMX010000048.1:0-12678 GCA_965368435.1 uncultured bacterium | reverse complement strand
GTCTTCCGTAGTGAGTGTAGTGAACGTCACGAACCTCAAAACCAGCTCTTTCTCTTGATAGACCACCTGGCCCAAGTGCAGACATTCTACGCTTGTGAGTTACTTCCGCCAATGGATTGGTTTGATCCATAAATTGAGAAAGCTGGTTGGTACCAAAGAATGAGTTAATAACAGAAGAAAGGGTACGAGCATTAATAAGATCTGTAGGTGTAAATACCTCATTATCTCTAATATTCATACGCTCGCGGATAGTTCTCGCCATACGAGCGAGACCTACGCCAAACTGAGAGTACAATTGCTCTCCAACAGTTCTTACACGTCTGTTGCTCAAGTGATCGATATCGTCGACATCTGTTCTAGAGTTTACCAATTCTATCAAGTATTTGATGATAGAGATGATATCTTCATTCGTAAGAACTCTGATATTGATATCAATTTCTTGATTTAATTTTTTGTTGATACGGTAACGTCCAACTTCTCCAAGATCATATCTTTTATCAGAGAAGAACAAACGCTCTATAATACCACGTGCAGTTTCTTCATCAGGTGGATCAGTATTTCTCAACTGGCGGTAGATATGCTCTACTGCTTCTTTACCTGAGTTAGAGGTATCTTTTTGCAGGGTATTTAAAATGATTTGGAAATCATTGCGATCATCAGTTTCTTTATTGAGAATCAAGGTTTTAACACCTGCTTCTAAAATTTCTTCTATATGATCTTCTTCGAGTACAGTGTCTCTTTCAATGATTACTTCATTACGTTCAATGGATACAACTTCACCGGTATCTTCATCAACGAAGTCTTCAATCCAAGAACGAAGAACTCTTGCTGCTAGTCTTCTGCCTAGAGCTTTTTTGAGTCCAGATTTAGTAACTTTAATTTCTTCCGCAAGGCCGAAAAGATCAAGAATATCTTTATCAGTTTCAAAACCTATAGCTCTAAGAAGAGTTGTTACTGGGAATTTCTTTTTACGATCGATATAAGCGTACATAACGTTGTTTACGTCGGTAGCAAATTCAATCCAGCTTCCTTTAAAAGGAATAATACGTGCTGAGTAAAGTTTAGTTCCGTTAGTGTGATAGCTTTGACCAAAGAATACACCTGGAGATCTGTGTAATTGAGAAACAATAACACGTTCAGCACCATTAATAATGAAGGAACCAGTTGGCGACATATAAGGCAGAGTACCTAGGTATACGTCCTGAACAACTGTTTCAAAATCTTCGTGTTCTATATCATTACATGAAAGCTTGAGTTTAGCTTTAAGAGGAACTGCATAAGTCAATCCTCTTTCAATACATTCTTGAATGGTGTATCGAGGTGGGTCTACGAAGTAGTCTAAAAACTCTAGAACAAAGATGTTTCTAGTATCAGTGATAGGGAAGTTTTCGCTGAATACTTTAAACAAACCTTCAAAATGTCTATCTTCAGATGATGTGTCTAATTGGAAAAATTCCTGAAAAGACTTAATCTGAACATCTAGGAAATCTGGGTAATCTAATACCTTTTTGATTCTCCCAAAATTGATTCTTTCTTTATTTAGTGATGACAAGGTTTTTAATTTTAATGTTAATGATATAAAAATACAAACGCCGAAAGACCCACTGAAAAATCAGGGGTCTTTCGGATAATTTATTTAGTGCAATTACTTAAGTTCAACTTCAGCTCCTGCTTCTTCAAGTTTAGATTTAAGTGCATCTGCTTCTTCTTTAGAAACATTCTCTTTAATCTCCTTCGGAGCTGCGTCAACTATTTCTTTTGCTTCTTTAAGTCCAAGTCCTGTAAGTTCTTTAACAACTTTAACAACTTGTAATTTAGAAGCACCTGCAGATTTAAGAATTACAGTGAATTCTGTTTGCTCGTCTCCACCTGCAGCGTCACCACCACCTGCTGGACCAGCAGCTACTGCAACAGGAGCTGCAGCTGGTTCAATACCATACTCATCTTTTAATACTCCTGCTAGTTCGTTAACTTCTTTTACTGTAAGGTTAACTAATTGTTCTGCTAAATCTTTAATGTCAGCCATTTTTTTGTTTTTTAAATGTAAATGTTAATTTTAATTTTCTCTCTCAGATAGTGTCTTCAACAAGCCAGCGATGGTGTTACCACTAGACTTAAGTCCAGAAATAACGTTCACTGCAGGTGATTTCAACAATCCGATAATTTCTCCAACGAGTTCTTCTTTAGACTTAAGATCTATTAGTGTTCCTAATTGATCGTCTCCGATGAATACGTCAGAATCAATGTAAGCACCCTTTAATAAAGGTCTGTCGCCTTTCTTACGAAATTCTTTAATGGCGATAGCCGGAGCTTTTGCAGTGGAAGCAAACAAAAGTGCCGTGGTACCTACTAAAGTGTCTTTCAATTCGCCCCATTCAATCTCACCTTTTTCCAATGCTTTGTGAACAAAAGTATTTTTGATCACTTGCATTTTGACACCATTCTTATGAAGGAGTTTTCTCAAATCGTTATTGGCATTAGCCGTTAGGTTTGAGCTGTCCGTAACATAGACAAATTTGTACTCCTTTAAGTTCTCTATTAATTCTTCAATTACTGCGTTTTTCTCTTCTCGATTCATGACTTAAATAATTAAACGATTGATTTTGGATCAATTTTTATTCCTGGACTCATGGTACTCGACATAGTGATGCTTTGAAAATAAGTTCCTTTAGAAGAACTCGGTTTCAATCTGCTCAATGTGTCGATTAACTCCTTAGCATTATCATAAATCTTGTCAGCTTCGAAAGAAACTTTTCCAACTGAAGTATGAATAATTCCTGTTTTATCAACTTTGAAATCAATTTTACCAGCTTTTATTTCTGTTACCGCTTTAGCGATATCCATAGTAACTGTTCCTGATTTCGGATTAGGCATTAAGTTTCTTGGTCCTAGGATTCTACCTAGTTTACCAATTTTACCCATTACAGCTGGCATTGTGATGATAACATCAATATCTAGCCATCCACCTTCTATTTTAGAAACATAATCATCAAGGCCAACGTGGTCAGCGCCTGCAGCTTTTGCTTCTTCTTCTTTGTCTGGAGTAACCAATGCAAGAACGCGAACTTCTTTACCCACTCCGTGAGGAAGAGATACTGTACCACGAACCATTTGGTTTGCTTGTTTGGGATCAACTCCCAATTTTACATCTAGATCAACAGAAGAATCAAACTTGGTGTTTGTAATCTTCTTCACAATATCACTCGCCTGCTCCAGGCTGTGCATTGCTTCGCGGTCATAGGCTTCTAGGGCCGCTTTTCTTTTCTTAGTAATTTTTGCCATTATATAGGTCGATAATCTTAATTATCTTCCGGAAACTGTCCGGTAACATTTATACCCATACTACGTGCAGTTCCAGCCACCATTTTCATTGCTGATGATACTGTTAATGCATTTAGGTCGGGCATTTTATTTTCTGCAATAGCTTGAACTTGAGTCCAATTTACTGTTGCAACTTTGTCTCTATTAGGTTCAGATGATCCTTTTTTCTTTTTAGAAGCCTCTAAAAGTTGCGCAGCAACTGGAGGAGTCTTAATTATAAAGTCAAAAGAGTTATCTTGATAAACAGTAATTACAACTGGCAACACTTTGCCTGGTCTATCTTGGGTTCTCGCATTAAATTGCTTGCAAAAATCCATGATATTCACCCCTTTAGCACCTAGTGCTGGTCCAACCGGAGGTGCTGGATTTGCTGCTCCTCCTCTTACTTGTAACTTAACGTAACCTTTAATTTGCTTTGCCATAAGGCTATTCTTTTTCTACTTGAATATAATTTAATTCTAATGGAGTTTTTCTTCCGAAAATCTTCACCATTACTTTTAATTTCTTTTTCTCTTCGTTCACCTCCTCAATCACTCCACTGAAGCCGCTAAACGGACCATCGATTACTTTCACAAATTCACCAACTATATATGGTTCAATGTGGCTTTCACCTTCTTGGTTGGTATCGTCAACTTGACCAAAGATTCTGTTCACTTCTGCTTGACGCATAGGAACGGGCTCTCCGTCTTGGCCGAGGAATCCTACAACTCCGTTTACGCTTCTAATAGTTGGTACAACTTCACCAACTAAATGTGCTTGAATTAAGATATAACCAGGGAAATACGACTTCTCTTTAGATGTCTTTTTCCCATTCTTAATTTCGTACACTTTTTGAGTAGGGATAAGAATTTCTGGGACGTACTTTGTCAATCCTTCATGTTGAAGTTCCGACTCAATAATGGCCTTCACTTTCTTTTCCTGGCCACTAATAGCGCGTACTACGTACCACTTAAACTCGTCCTGATTCTCCATTCTTATTTTAATAGACTGTAAAGTATATCAATAACGAAGCTAAAACCAGTATCAATTAGCTGGATAACAAGGGCGAATATGATAGATGCAACTAGTACTATTACAGTGCTGCTTCTAAGTTCTTCCCAAGTTGGCCAGGTAACCTTATTGATTAGCTCGTCAGTGGTTTCTTTCCAGATTTGTGTTATCCTACTCATTATCTTTTCTGCTTGCACGGGTGGAGAGATTCGAACTCCCGACACCTGGTTTTGGAGACCAGTGCTCTGCCAGCTGAGCTACACCCGTTTGTGCCTTATATATCGATTATTCTATAATTTCAGTAACCTGACCAGCACCTACTGTTCTACCACCTTCTCTAATAGCGAATTTCAATCCTTTTTCCATTGCTACAGAATTGATTAGCTCAACAGTAATACTCACGTTATCACCTGGCATAACCATTTCAGTTCCATCTGGAAGCATGATTTCACCCGTAACATCCGTTGTTCTAATATAGAACTGAGGTCTGTATTTGTTAAAGAATGGAGTGTGACGTCCACCTTCTTCTTTTGAAAGAACATAAACCTCAGCTTTAAATTTAGTGTGTGGCTTAACTGATCCAGGAGCTACGATTACCATACCTCTTCTGATATCAGTTTTTTCAATACCTCTTAATAGGATACCTGCGTTGTCACCTGCTTGACCTCTATCGAGAAGTTTTCTAAACATCTCAACTCCAGTACAAGTAGATTTTAGGTTTTCAGCACCCATACCGATGATATCAACTGCTTCACCTACATTGATAACTCCTCTTTCGATTCTACCTGTTGCAACAGTACCTCTACCTGTGATAGAGAATACGTCTTCAACTGGCATCAAGAAAGGTTGGTCAGTCAAACGTGGAGGAACTGGAATCCAAGTATCAACAGCTTCCATTAAGTCTGTAACTGATTTTACCCATTTTTCTTCACCGTTCAATGCACCAAGTGCAGAACCTTGAATAATAGGAGTATTGTCAGCGTCAAATTCATAAAAACCTAAAAGGTCTCTGATTTCGATTTCTACAAGCTCTATTAACTCTTCGTCATCAACCATATCCACTTTATTCATGAATACAACTAAACGAGGTACACCAACCTGACGTGCAAGAAGGATGTGCTCTTTAGTTTGTGGCATAGGACCATCAGTAGCTGCAACAACAAGTATTGCACCATCCATTTGAGCAGCACCAGTAACCATGTTTTTCACATAATCCGCGTGACCTGGACAGTCAACGTGTGCATAGTGACGGCTTGCTGTTTGATACTCAATGTGAGCAGTGTTAATAGTAATACCTCTTTCCTTTTCTTCCGGAGCAGAATCGATGGTATCGAAATCTTGTTTGTCTGCCAGTCCTTGACTAGACAGTACAGAACTAATAGCGGCTGTTAAGGTGGTCTTGCCGTGGTCTACGTGACCAATAGTACCGATGTTTACGTGTTCTTTAGAACGATCAAATGTTGCTTTAGACATGATAAAAAATAATTTATTTAACTATAATAAATTCAGAGCCAATGATGGGAATTGAACCCATGACCTCTTCCTTACCAAGGAAACGCTCTACCCCTGAGCTACATCGGCTTTATACTAAACGAAGTAGACAGACAGAACTGAGGGTGGATCTCATAACCTCACTCGCTCTAAAATCATTCCTATTTAGAATGACTGGAGCGGGAGACGAGGCTCGAACCCGCGACCTACAGCTTGGAAGGCTGTCGCTCTACCAACTGAGCTACTCCCGCTTATTACTAATTACATTTAAGTTGGAGTGACCTACACTTGGATCCGCCAGGCGACGGACTACCAACTGAGCTACTCCCGCTTATTTAAAGTTCCAAATCCTAAATTCTAAACTTCAAATCTCCGAGGAGATTTCAGTTTGAAATTTGAGTTTCAAAACCCAAAGTGGGGAGAGCAGGATTCGAACCTACGAAGCTTTCGCAACAGATTTACAGTCTGCCCCATTTGGCCACTCTGGAATCTCCCCAACAAAATGGAGCCACCTATTGGACTCGAACCAACGACCGGCTGATTACAAATCAGCTGCTCTACCAACTGAGCTAAGGTGGCAACGTATTAAAAATGAGTGGATTATCTCAAAGAACAAAGCGCACTTCTATCCCCTCAATTTTTTAAGGTGGGCAAAAGTAATTCTTTTTTTTATTTGTTCAAGTCTTAGATAAAGAATTTTCACAAAAAATCAATGGGCTTAGAAAGCGCATTAAAAAAAAGCTGTTTGAATTGCAATTTGAGATGTTACTTACCTAGTGCGACTGGGTTTTTTCTTTGAATCGTTTAACCTGTCTTTTTAAGGCCTCCACTGCTAAATCTGTTGCAGCTTCAAATGATCGGCCTGTTTCTTTCTTTATGAAACTATTGTTTCTGGCATTTACTTTTATTTCTACTTCTTTATTTTCTTTTTCTGAGACATTATGAACTTTTAGAAAGACCTGCGTATCTAAAATTCCATCATAGAAAGTATGTAGCTTATCTAGCTTTTTAGAAATGTAATCTTTTAACTTTTCGTCAGCTTTGAAATGGATAGATTGGATGTCTGTTTTCATATGTATTAATTTTTAGTTGTTAGGAAAAAGGATGCGATTGATCGTATACCTTTTTCAATTGCTTAATGTCATTATGGGCATATAATTGTGTTGCTGTTAAACTGCTATGCCCGAGCAGTTCTTTTATTGCGTTTATGTCGGCACCATTTTGCAACAAATGCGTTGCAAATGAGTGTCTCAATATATGTGGGCTCTTTTTATCTGCAAAAGTGCCAGATAAAGCATCATTCACCATAGTATAAACCCATCGCTCTTTCAAGACTTCTCCATGAGAATCTGTGAAAATATATTCTGTTTGAATACCTAGCTCTTTTTTATAATCATTCAAGCGAGCAAAATGTTTTGCCAACTCCTGATTGAACGGAATAATACGTTCCTTATTTCCCTTTCCTAGCACTTTTATTTCGCGCTTCGACAAATCAATGTTCTTTTCTGTTAGATTGATCAATTCTGATCGCCTCATGCCCGTATGATAAAAAGCGGATAGTACAGCTGCATCCCTATATGCCTCAAAATCTTCAGCTTCACTAAACATCTGATCCAACAATTTGTCCATATCTCCAACCTTCACATATGTTGGAAGTGATTTTTTAATTTTAGGCAATTGCACTTCTATGCTAATAGGTTCAGCTATCAATTTCTGCTTGGCTAGAAACTTCACATAGGTTTTTATTGAGCTAATTTTTCTGTGTATGCTTTTGGCTTCTACCTCTTGCGAGGCCAACTGACGCACCCAAGAACGAACGAGCATACTTGATATTGATGAAAGATGTTTTTCCGAATTTACAGCCTGGTTGGCTTCAAAAAATTGCGACACATCTGTAAGGTAAGCAGTTTGAGTATGAATTGAATAATTCCTTACTGCTTTGAGGTAATCCAAAAAAAGATGTTTGTAAGGAAACTCACTTCTCATTTGAAAGAAGCAAGTTAGGGAAAATTACAGTACTAAAAAAGAAAAGAAGTGCGAATAATTAATTATCCAATTGAGTTTGCTTGTATCTAGCTTTAATCAATTCTTTTCTTCTAGTGATCGAAGGCTTAGTGTACGCTTGTCTTTCGCGCAGTTCACGCATAACACCAGTTTTTTCAAACTTCTTTTTGTACTTCTTAAGAGCCTTGTCTACAGTATCTGTTTCTTTTAAGTTTATTATTAGCATTGTCTTTTAAAGGGCTGCAAAGTTAATTTTAATAAATCAATTTATCAAAGCTATTTTAAAATTTGCCTTGAGATCACTAGTTTTTGTATTTCAGAGGTCCCCTCACCTATGGTGCACAGCTTAGAATCTCTATAGTGTTTCTCTACTGGAAAGTCCTTGGTATAACCATATCCACCAAATATTTGTACTGCTTCAGTAGAACATCTTACAGCTACTTCTGAGGCATAATATTTAGCAAAGGCTGACTCTTTAGTCATAGGTTTACCCTCGTTCTTCAAATAAGCAGCTTGATCAATTAAAAGTTGAGAAGCTTCAATCTCAGTAGCCATATCTGCTAGCTTAAATGATATAGCTTGAAAGCTTGATATAGGTTTTCCAAACTGCTCTCTTTCCTTGCTGTATTGCAAAGCCGCTTTATATGCTCCTTTAGCAATACCCAGTGATAATGCGGCAATTGAAATTCTTCCACCATCTAATATTTTCATTGCCTGTATAAAGCCTTCTCCTTCTACCCCTAATAAATTTTCATCGGGTACAAAGCAGTCCTCAAATATCATTTCCGCAGTTTCCGATGCGCGCATTCCCAATTTATTCTCCTTCTTTCCTCCTTTAAACCCTTTAGTTCCTCTTTCAACAACAAAAGCGCTTATACCTCTACTATCTAACAACTCTCCTGTTCTCGCAAGAACCACGGCTACATTTCCGCTGATTCCATGTGTAATCCAATTCTTTGCTCCGTTGATTATCCATCCCCCATCAACTTTTTTAGCAACGCATTTCATTCTCAAGGCATCAGAACCTGTATTGGGCTCCGTTAAACCCCAGGCACCTATCCATTCTCCACTTGCTAATTTAGGAAGATACTTTTGCTTTTGGTTTTCATTGCCAAACTGAAGAATATGTCCGGTACACAATGAATTATGAGCTGCGGTCGACAAGCCAATAGATCCACATACTTGTGCTATCTCATCCACTACTGTCACATACTCGTGATAGCCCAGTCCAGAGCCTCCGTATTGCTCAGGGACGAGAACACCCATAAAACCTTGTTCCCCCATTTTTCTGAATAAATCAATTGGGAAATGTTGGGATTCATCCCACTCCATCACATGAGGCTTTATATGTTTCTCAGCAAAATCTTGCGCCATTTGGCGAATCATTTTCTGGCTTTCACTTTGTTCAAAATTCATTCTATATCTTTTAAATTAAGGGGCGACAAATGTACGTTTCTATTCTAAATTTTTAATTATTCCCTTAGTTGTAAATAGGGTATTATCCGTTGAACATACACAGTGTCAAATCCTTCTAAAAGGTAAAGTTCATTTAAGTTGCTTATTTCTTTCACTTCTTCTCTGTAATTTAACAGTGTTTTTACTTTTGCTTTGTCGATGTACGGATGTCTCAGAAGGCTTCTAAAATCAGCTTGATTTATATTGATTTTAGTAATCAAGTCCTTGTCGCAGCTCAGCTGATAGCTGAAGGTAGCATACAAACTATCGCTAATACCGTATACTTCTGCTAATTGTGCAATATTTGCAAAGCCTCCGAGTAAATTGCGGTATGCAATGATTCTTTTGGAAAGTACCGGACCTATTCCTTTTAAGCTGCTAAAATCGCGCAGACTTGCGTTATTGATCTCAATTCTGCTCAGGATTTTCTCCTCAGTCTTGGGCTTGGATGGTATATGCTGATTTATAATTATATAATCTTGAAGCATGTCGAAATCACTATCTGTCATTTTGTACAACTTCTTCAAATCGGATTTCGCTTTGAAAGTAGTGACCTTCTCTCGGTATGCTATCATATTGCTCGCTAGTTGAGAAGGCACTCCTTTGGCTATCAAACTGTCGTATGAATCGGTGTTTGGGTCAAAGGGCCGTATAGCGGAAGTAGCTGCTGAACTCAATTCAGAGTTGTTGAGGCGAACCATTTCAAAAAATGCTGCCAGTTTTGCGCTATCTACCTCCTGTGCTGGATGTACTACATAATATCTATACGTCTTCTTGAGGGCAAAAAGAGATAAAATAAAAAGGAGGGCAATTGCGGCCCTCCTTTCAAAAGTTGATATGTTAAATACGGACAAAAAGTCCCTAACTATTTTCAATTTACTTTGGCCAATTTCTCAGCCTTGTACTTGCCGTTTTTTAAGTTTTCTTGAACATCCTTAAATGCTGTAATTGTTTCAGCAACATCCTCAAGCGTATGAGCAGCTGTTGGTATTAATCTCAGCATAATAATGTCTTTAGGTACAACGGGGTACACGACTATAGAGCAAAATAAATTGTAATTTTCTCTAAGGTCATGAGTGAGGTGAGTTGCTTCTGCAACCGTACCGTTTAATATTACTGGCGTTACACAAGAAGTGGTTGTTCCGATATTGAAACCGGCTTCTTTGAGTCCACTTTGCAAAGCGTTAACTATAGTCCACAATTTTTCTTTGTGTTCAGGTTGAGTTTGTAACATCTCTAATCTCTTCATTGCACCTATTACGAATGGCATAGGCAAAGATTTTGCAAAGATTTGTGAGCGCATATTATATCTCAAGAAATTGATAATTCTCTCTTCTGCAGCAATAAATGCTCCTATACTAGCCATAGACTTAGCAAAGGTTGAGAAGTATACATCAATTCCATCTTGAACTCCTTGTTCAACACCTGCTCCGGCTCCATTATGTCCTAAAGTACCAAATCCGTGAGCATCGTCAACCATTAATCTGAAGTTAAATTTCTTCTTTAATGCAATGGTATCTTTGAGATTCCCTTGATTACCCGACATACCAAAAACACCTTCAGTTATCACTAGTATAGCACCCCCAGTTTCTTCAGCCATTTTGGTTGCTCTTTCAAGTTGCTTTTCAAGGCTATCCATATCGTTGTGAGCATAAACAAAACGCTTTCCTTGATGAAGTCTAACTCCATCAATGATACACGCATGAGATTCAGCATCGTATACAATCACGTCTCGGCGATCAACTAATGCGTCGATTGCAGAGAGTATGCCTTGGTATCCAAAATTCAACAATATACAATCTTCCTTTTCAACAAAAGCAGCAAGCCTTCGCTCAAGCTCTTCGTGTTGATCAGTGTTTCCCGACATCATTCTCGCACCCATAGGGTATGCGCATCCCCAAGCGGCCGCAGCATCAGCATCAGCTTTTCTTACTTCAGGGTGATTGGCCAAGCCTAAATAGTTGTTTAAACTCCAAGTTAAAAGCTCCTTACCTCTGAACTTCATTCTCGGTGCAATCTCGCCTTCAAGCTTTGGAAATGTGAAATAGTGATGAGCTTCCTTGGCGTGCATGCCTAATGGGCCCATCTTACCTGTTACTTTATCAAATAAATCCATTCTACGTTAATGATGCAGCAAAAGTAAACCCAAATTTTAATAAGCTTATCTTTTAGCTTTATTTTTAATGCTGTAACATTTAAATTATAATAGCGTTATCTGAGTAGAAAATCTTATTTTTGCAGGCATTTTTAATGAGACCTTTTATACTTCTCATATCGATCATTGTTTTAAGCTCTTGCACGGGTTATCAGAAGATACTGAAACACGGCACTGCTGAGGAGAAATTGGTAGCGGCCAAAAAGTATTACGATAAAAAAGATTATGTGCGCGCTCAACCTCTCTTAGAAGAGCTTATGAGCCTTTACTTTGGGAAAAAGGAGAGAGAAGAGATATATTACCTGTACGCCTATACGCACTACGGCCTCAGCGAGTATCTTATTGCGGGTTACCACTTTAGAAACTTTACTAAATCATACCCTTTAAGCGAGCACCGCGAAGAAGCTCATTATATGTCGGCTATTTGCGAATACCACAAAACTCTATCCTTTGAGCTCGATCAAACCAATACTCAAATGGCAATTAATTCGCTGCAAAGCTTCATCAATAAATTCCCGAACAGCAGCTATGTTGAAGACTGTAATCAAAGAATTGATCAATTGAGAAGCAGATTGCTGAAGAAAGTATATACCAGCGCTAAATTGTATTATCAGATTGGTGAATACAAAGCGGCAATTGTTGCATGTGAGAATGCTTTGGATGATTATCCGGATATGATAAATCGAGATGAGCTTCGCTATTTAATAGCTGATGCCGCATTTATTTATGCAAACAACAGCATAAAAACTACCCAAGTAGAAAGATTTGAAACGACCTTGGATAAATGTGCTAATTACTTTAAAGAGTACAAAAAGGGAAACGAATACTTCCAAAAGGTTAGTAAGCTCAAGCAACAAGCTGAAAATAAACTCACTCAACTTAGACAAACAATACAAGAATAAATTCTTATGCATAACAACGAAAAAGAAATTCCAGACAGCACGATTACCAGAGACACAAGAGAAATCGACGAAAAAACAGGGAATCTGTATGAATCGGTTGCTATTATCTCTAAGCGCGCCAATCAAATCTCTTCACAAGTAAAAGAAGAATTGGTAGCTAAATTGGAAGAATTTGCATCTGACCACGACAATCTAGAAGAGATTTTCGAAAACAGAGAGCAAATTGAAATTTCAAAGTATTACGAAGGTTTGCCAAAAGCAACAATATTGGCAATTGAAGAATTCCTAGATAATAAAGTTTACTTTAGAAATCCTGCTAAAGAAGAAACTAAATAATAAACGCATTGTCATTGGTGTTAC
>CBDUMX010000047.1:0-13004 GCA_965368435.1 uncultured bacterium | reverse complement strand
TGTTGAATTGCCTTATTAACTAAATTTGGAGCAAAATGGCAATTGTTGTAACAGGGGCAGCTGGATTTATAGGAAGCTGTATGGTGTCCTTTCTAAATAGAAAAGGCAGGAATGATCTTATTCTAGTAGATGACTTTACTAAACTGTATAAACAGCCAAATTTGGCCAACAAAAACTTTATAAGACAGATTGAAAGGGGAGTGTTTCTTAATCCTGAAAACTTTAAAGATGTTGAAGCTGTATTTCATTTAGGTGCTAGAACAGATACTACGGAATTTGATGAGGAAGTTTTTAATGAACTGAACTTAAATTATAGCAAGGATATCTGGAACTATTGTGTGGAGTATAATATTCCTTTGATTTATGCTTCTTCAGCTGCAACTTATGGCGATGGTGAGAGTGGTTTTGAAGACGACGAGCATGGAATGTCAAGTCTCACTCCCTTAAACCCTTATGGTGAGAGCAAACTGGCATTTGATATTTGGGCGCATGCTCAAGAAATTCACCCACCTTTTTGGTGTGGACTAAAATTTTTTAATGTTTTTGGTCCGAATGAGTATCACAAAGGCAGAATGGCTTCCGTTGTGCTACACGCGTTCAATCAGATAAAAGAAAAAGGTAAGTTGAAGCTCTTTAAATCGCATCGCACAGACTTTGATGACGGGGAGCAGAAGCGCGATTTCATTTATGTGAAAGACTTATTGGAATTGATGTGGTTTTGGTTTAACAAGCAATCGGAGTCTGGGGTTTACAATGCTGGTACCGGTAAGGCAGAGAGCTTTAATACACTAGCAGAGGCTATATTTAATGCTATGTCTATAGACAAACATATTGATTACATACCAACTCCAATAGATATTAGAGATAAATATCAGTACTTTACAGAGGCCAAAATGGATAAAACATATGCAGCAGGATTTACTCAAGGGTTTACAGACCTAAATACCGCTGTACAAGATTATGTCCAAAACTATTTAGAAGGCAATAATTACTATTGAAACTGAAATACAACATAAATACAATATTTTGGTTATTAGCAGCTGTTCTAGCTGTCCTTCTATTCTTTGAGTTGAAGTATGAGAATTCAAATTCCAAAGAAAGTGTATTGTCTCGGGATATATCTGAACTTGTCGAAGATCTTAAACAAGAGTCGCAGCAGATATTTGAAAAAATACTACCAGCTCATTTTAATGAGGAATCCGCACAAAAAGCCTATGAGTTAAAGACTAAGAGGTGGTATTTAATTACCTCAGAGAAGGGAAAACTGAATTTTTGGAACAGCAATAAATTTGGGCTTGATAGCGTGGTATTCAAACGCAGCGACTATCCACTGTTTTATACCTTTGGCGATGATTTTTATGTGCTGTTTTCACGAGATAGTTCGGCCTACCTAGCATTTAGATTAGCCAATGATTGGAAGTTGTCTCAGCGTGTAATTTCCAAGTATCCCGGGTTAAATGGTTATGAATTAGCAAGTAAACAGAATATTGGGAAAATTTCGAAAGTACAAGCACTGGATTTTACGTTAAACCCCAAGGAAAATAGCAAAGCTTGGATAGTATTATTACTTCTATTTGTTGTACTTCTTTATCTATTCTTCGCAAATTTTAAAAAAGGAAATTACAAACAGGCAATCAGTATTTCTTTACTTCTTATTCTGTTGGACGTGCTCACACAATATGTACTTCAGCACTCAAAATTGAGTTTAAGCACTTTGTATCAACCAAGTATTTATGCCAGCTCCGACATTTTAAGCTCATTGGGTACCTTACTTAATCACATTATTATTAGCATTCCTTTAGTCTATTTGTTCAGAGAATATTTTAAAAGCAAAACAGTTCCATTTTGGCTCAATGGCTTTAGTGTACTACTTTCATTTTTTGCTACAGATTTAGTCTTGGGAATAATTGAAGGGCTTGTTTTAGATTCTAATATATCATTCAACTTCCAAGCACTTTACGGAATTAGTATTTACACCTTTATAGCTCTTAGCTCTATTGGCTTAATGCTTTTTGCGCTTTTCTTATTTATTTTAAGCTCAAGTTTAAAAGAAAACATCAAATCGAGAAATACTTATTGGCCAATTGTGGTTGGTCTACTCATTTTTGTGCTTTTTCAAATGGTAGATGGCAGAAGGTCATTTACATCGTTGTTATTGCCAATTGTATTTACTTTAATCGTTCCCCTGATTAACACTATAGTAAATTCACAAAGACCTAAAATTATAGCGTTTTTCTTTTTTGGCGTCTTAGTCTCCTCCGTACAAATTATTTTGGCTCAACAAAGTAGGGAGAATAGATATATTAAGCTGTACGCATCTAAGCTCATTAGTAATCAAGATCTAAGAGCAGAGTATATTTTAAAGTCTTTCGAAGATCAATTAGCAGAAGAGTTTCTGGTGCCTGAAGACTATGAGAATTTTGCGAGTAAAAAAGACGTAGTAGAAAATAGAATTAAACGTCTCTACTTTTCTAATTATCTGGAAAAGTATGAATTGAGATTAATTAGTTTTGATTCATTAGGTGTTAATATCAATGAAAACACCCTCTATAATTATAAAGATTTAGATAGAGTTTATAATGAGAATACTAAACGAACGGTAAGCAATTACTTCTATCAAATCAATAATCCTACCCTAATCAGTGGCTATATAGCTAAATATGAAAACTGTGATCTGAATGGACACTACGGAGCTACTTTTATATTGCTTCAACCTAGATTAATACAATCGGATTTTTTATATCCGGAAGCATTTGCCAATCAAGAGAAGAAAGAGCTGATAAATGTAGAAGAATATGCTTATGCTATTTACTTTAAAAAGCGGTTGATTAGTCAGAAAGGAAGTTTTAATTACAGTTTAAATGAGCCGCCTAGGCATAAGGAACAGAGGTGGGATTTACACTTTAATGACTATCATCACTATTACTACGATGATATTGAAGATTTTCAAGTTATTCTTAGTAAGAAAGAGAATAGTTTAAGCCAATGGCTATCAGCTGTAACTTTCAATTTTTTGCTATTAATTCCTCTCACTGTATTGCTGGTTTTACTTGCCTATTTCTACGACCCGGAAGAAAGTAGTTTTTTGATTCTCAAAGGGAAATTCTTGAGTACTCGTATTCAGGTTTCAGTAACACTAATTTTATTAGTTGGGCTTCTTCTTTCCGTTTATATTATTATCAACTACATCAGCTCTAATTATAATGCAAGATTGGAAAAGGAACTTTTAGGAAATGTTAAAAATATAAGTGCCAGATTCCAAAATAAAGTTGATTTAGAACGCAAACTCAAAAACGTTGAACAACGGCAATTGATACTGAATGAAGAATCCAGTGCTTATAAAGTTGACCTTAATTTGTTTGATGCAAACGGCAGACTATTAAGTACAACTAAGCCTTATTTGATAAAGGAAGAGGTGTTGGGTGACTTAATGAATCCTAAAGCCTTTGAGAAGATGCATATTGGTAATTATTCTCAACTGCTTTTACAGGAAGAATTAGAGGGGTCTGATTATTTGTCCGCTTATGTGCCCTTATTTAACGGTAAGAATGAAGTGATTGGGTACCTCAATATTCCATATTTCGCTAAGAATGAGGAATTAAACCAACAGATATCTACTGTAATTGTGAATATTATAAATATATACTTCTTACTACTGCTAGGCGGAACCTTGCTAGCATTATTTATATCAAAACGAATCTCAAAGCCTTTGCTCTTAATTCGTCAACGATTTGCAGAAACAGAGTTAGGTGTCAAAAATGAACTTATAGTTTATCAAAGGGACGACGAAATTGGACAATTAGTGAAGCAATACAATAAAATGGTGTTGGAGCTCGAAGCTAGTGCTGAACGTTTAGCAGAAACAGAGAGGGAAGGTGCATGGCGTGAAATGGCAAAACAAGTAGCACATGAAATAAAAAACCCATTAACCCCTATGAAACTAAGCATACAACATTTACAAAGGGCCTATGCTCAGGGAGGCGAAAAAGTTGATGCCTTATTTGAACGAACTAGCAAACTATTAATCGAGCAAATAGATAGTCTTTCCAATATGGCAAGCGAGTTTTCTTCCTTTGCCAAGATGCCAGAGGATGAGTATGTGGCCTTTGATTTATCCGAAGCCCTGGAGACAACCGTAGAATTGTTTAAAAGAAGCGAGAACGTTGTAATACGAAAATCAATTGAAAGCGGGATACTGGTTTTTGCAGATCCAGAGCAAATAAAACGCGTGTTCAACAATTTAATTAAAAATGGCATTCAAGCTATTCCAGAAGACAAATCTGGCTTAATTGAAGTGAAACTTCATAGTCAAGGTAGGTTCGCAATATGTGAAGTAAAAGACAATGGCAAAGGTATCTCTAAGGAAAATAGAGCTAAGGTTTTCGTACCTAATTTCAGCACTAAGACTTCAGGAATGGGACTTGGGCTCGCCATAAGTAGAAAGATTGTAGAAACCGCAAAGGGAAGTATAAATTTTACTTCGGAAGTAGATAAAGGAACAACATTCATAGTGAAACTGCCGATTTATGAAAAGTAAAAACTATTTGATAGTGATATGGTCGATGCTATTGGCAATTGCGTGCTCTACTAAAGAAGAAAACCTCGCTTTCGAAAATATACTTCAAAAGAAAGACTATACGGTCATGATGTTTTTTGCACCAGATTGTCCATTGTGCCACACTTTCTCTAAACCGTTTAATGAACTAGAAGAAGAGTACCCAAGCTTTCAATTTATTGCTGTTCAAAGTGGGATGAATTATGAAACTATGGAAATTAAGATGTTCAAGGAAGAAACAAATCTCAAGGCACCTATTTTTATAGATCGAGATTATACTGTTGCCAATCGTTTTAATGCCACTGTGACACCTGAATTTTTTGTAGTGAATAAAGCCGGGGATGTGTTGTATCACGGCCTGTTAGACGATAGGATGGAGTCTCTAGGGGTATATAAGCAGAATTGGAGTAAGTATTACGTTGCTGACGCCCTAAAGGCTTTGAGCCAAGGCAAACAACCAGAAGTTAGGAGCACAGATGCAATTGGTTGCGTATTAGAATACTAAGCTATCACTTCAAGCTCATCATCAACTGCAATACTTCCCTCACTACGAGGAAGTAGATAAACACCAAAAATTACTTTGTTCTCTTTATTTGTGCTATATGTGGCTAAGCTGCGCAACGGTTCACTATCTTCATTGTATTCAAAGGTGTAGTAGTCTAAACCTGTGAAAATACAACGCTTACAATCTGCTATTATATCGTAAGTTGTTTGACCAATCTTTATTGTCTTCCAGCTGTGTTCTTCTCGTGCGTTTAAACCATCAATGATAATATTTGGTCTAAAGGCTATAGGTTTTACGGCTTTTTTCAGTTTTGTATTTAGCTCATCTATTGAAGCCATATTTATTAAGAGAATAGGAGCACCATCTGGCATCCTTAGTTTGCTCATTGGATAACCATATTTCTCCTTTAGAAATCGAGGTTCTTCAGTAGAATTTCTAACAAGAGTGCATTTAATGCCAATAAATTCACTAAACCACCTGCTTGCTTCTGCTGAAATACTTTCAGCTTTAAACTCCATATCAAAGAGCTTTACATTTTTATCGCCATTTTCAGATAATTCAAAATTTATAGGCTGAGTATTGTGTTTAATGAGTAGCAAATTGTCCTTGATTTGTGCCCTTATGGATACCAATTTTGGATATTTTCTACCTGTAAGCAACTCACCATTAGCATCTACTAATGCCAATTCACGGTCGTGTTCTAAGCCTTCTTTGAATACAGCAGAGCTGAGATGCTCTTTTGGGTAACACGACTTAATTGGGTAGGTATATAGATGCTTAACTATTATAGCCACAGTGGATTTGCGAATTTAGTTATTTGTGGTATGACTTTGTACTTTTGCTAGCATGAAGTTAAGCCTCACATCACTCTACGTGATAGTTTTATTATTTGCTGTATCGTGCATCAAAACAGACTTGACTTTCAATCGAGATATTGCTCCAATTATTTATAATAAATGCAGTTCTTGTCATAGAGATGGTGGAGCAGCTCCCTTCGCACTGACTAATTATGTACAGGTTAACCGAAAAAGGAATACAATACTAAAAGTCACTCAAAGCGGTTATATGCCTCCGTGGCCTGCAGACAGAAATTACAGTCATTTCTTAGGGGAAAAGTTTCTTACTTCAGAAGAGAAGGCAATGATCAAAGAATGGGTGAGGGGAGGTGCACCTCAAGGAAAAGGAGAAGAAGCGCTTATGCCAGTATATTCTGATCTCTCAAGGATTGGAGTTCCCGACACTAGCTTTTGGTTCGATTCATTATTCATTGAAGGGGATAATAAAGATAAATTCTATATCATGACCCTTCCAATAGAGTTAGCTGAAAACACATTTGTTCGCGCTATAGAATTCGTTCCCAATAAGAATAATCTAGTTCACCATATGAATGGACATTTATTGAATTATGAAGAAGGGAAAAAGGCCTCGGTAAAGCAAGGCTTAAGAGTTATGAATATTGAAACGGATGAAGCGAGCTATTTGCGTAACTTTATAGCTCTTGATTTATTGAATGATGATGGATCAAAACCAGCAAGAATTCATTCTGCCGTCAATTATTTGCCAGGTGTTGAGGCCAGTATATATCCAGAAGGTATTGGTGGATTTACGATTAATAAGAAAGCCATTTTAGTTGCCAATGACATACATTTTGGTCCAATTGTTAAAGGGAAATGGGACTACTCTCACGTTAATTTATTTTATAGTAAGAAACCACCCGAACGTCCTATTAGAGAAACCATGATGGGGACTAATGGAGTTTCTAAGATAATTCCTCCACTGCGCATTCCAGCAAATGTAATTTCTGAGCATGTGTCGTCTTTATATGTTGAGGACAGCATATCTGTGCTTACTATTAACCCACATATGCATCTTTTAGGTAAAAGCTTTAAGGCTTATGCACTAACAGCGAATAAGGATACAATCCGACTTATCAATATTCCTAAATGGGACTTCAGGTGGCAATACTTCTATACATATCCAACTATGCTCGTTATACCTGCTGGCAGTACCATTTATGTAGAAGCAAGTTTTGATAACACCATAGACAATCCAAACAATCCGAATTATCCACCGATTGAAGTTGCGGAAAGACTTGATCGAGGTGGTGAAGGCATGCGTACAACCGACGAGATGCTTCAGTTTATTATAAGCTGGTTACCTTACCAACAAGGTGATGAGAATATTAGCTTAGAAGTTAACGATTAGAAATCCATTAGCTCAATTCGCTGTATGGTCGTTTGAACTTCTTTCTGAAGTTTTTTAAAGAACAATTTGCGGTGTTTTTCACCTACACCACTTATAAGACTCGATTTTTTAATTAAGTTTTGCATCCATTTCTTAGTTTCTGCATAGAAACTTGCATCTCTTGTACTTAAAGAGTTAAAGGTGTTATGACTTAAAAATACCGCCGGTTTATCAAGTCCTTCAATAAGAATAGAATTATTCCCAATTAAGACCTCGCTATCATAAAGTTGATAATTGTCTTTGTTATATGGGTCTGAAGGCATTTTGCTGCTTGCTTCTGCTTTTAACTCCAAATCCGAAATTAATTGTCCTATTTGACGAGTAACTGCAAGTGCATCTTCTTTATTCTCGAATTGAAAAGAATCGGCAAAATATTCAATCTGCCTTAAATTAGAATTGATACTTTCTGTAGTCCATATTTCTGTACTTTTCACTCGCATATATGCAGAGTTGAGTTCTTGGGCTGCATTTTGAACATCTGGATGAATAAGTTCAAGCGAAAAACTTTTGCCAACATACATTTCTGAATTTAGAACGGCTTTATTCCAGTAAAAAAGTTTGAATGCAGAAAGATGAGGGTAATTAAAATGATGAAACAGGGGGATGTCTTCTGCTGCATAAAAGATCTCGCCTCCTGCTTTGCCAACAGCATTAAGGGTGGCGGTCATGTTTTTTAAGTAACTTAAAAAGCCATTGTGATCGTCATATAACTTATTGTATTTAAAAGGTATAAGTTCTGTGGCTTCGTCGAGCAGTGCAGCTGGGCTAATGTCGAAATGCAAGCAAATTTTAACTGATTCATCTAAACTGAGAGGAGTTTCATTACGCAATCTGCGGTAGGCACTGTCTTTTGATACTGAAAGTAATTCCGCTAGCTCGTCTACTAATGAGATATGTTCTGGAATCTTTGACTTAATAAGTTCAATAAAAGTATTTTGAAAGCTCATCGCTGTAAACCAAAGGTGGACTCTATTTGCAAAATATGCAAATAAATTAAAAAGTAGGGGGTTGGATTACGGAATTGCACAACTTAGTGAAGCTAATTATTTCTGATTTTGAAATCATGCAATTTTAACTTTTTGGATTGATATCATTTGATGATTCAGGGGTCTTGTTTCATCAAATATTTGTTGAACCAAATGAAAAACATCATGAAAACAACAAACATTTTTATCTTATTATTTTGCCTTTTGAGTTTCACTTCATTCGCGCAAAACCCAAAATTAGCAGTTATTGGTTTAGACAATCAGGTGGACAATTTGAAAGAACACAATTTGACTGAACTCCTTAGAATAGAGTTGAGCAAGCACAACAAATTTGAAATTACTGATCGCTATGAGGTAGCTGAAGTTCTAAAAACTAATGAGATTAGCATCAGTTCTTGTTTTAGCAAAAGCTGTCAGATCAAGGCTGGTGAGCTTTTAAAAGTAGACAAAATTATTACTGGTAGCATCGACAAAATGGGTGAGGCCCTTTATGTTAGAATCAGATTGTTAGACGTAAAGCGTGAGGCAGTAGAAAAAGAAGTTGTAAAAGAATTCCTGTTTATTCCAGAAAAAATTGGCCCAATGCTAGCAATTGCTGTGAATGATTTAATGGGTATCCCAGTAGATAAGACTCTGGAAAGCTCGTTAAGCAGCAAGGCTTCTTATGAAAGTGCAGTTAACAATCCACATTATAATTCACTGAGCTTAGCTGGTCCGAGAATGGGGTATACCTTCATTACAGGTGAAGCAGCTCAAATTATGAAAGCAAAAAGATCTGAAGGAGGTTACGATGCCTATCCAGCATTATTTCAATTTGGATATCAGTTTGAAAAGCAATATTTAAATGAAGGGAAGTTTCAAGCATTGTTTGAATTTATTCCTATGGTTTCTGGCTTAGACCAAGGTCTTTTCATTCCTAGTTTCACTATAATGAATGGATTGAGAAGCAATGTGAATGGAGTAGAGTTTGCAATAGGACCTTCCATTAATTTCATTAAGACTTCTAAGCAGTATTTCAATGATTCTACTCAGACTTGGATGAGACCTCAGGAAAGAGAAAACTTTGAAGGATATGAGGAAGAGTATAGAATGGATAGTAGGGGTGAAATCAGCATACGCTCATATGTAGTTATAGCAGCTGGTTTCAGTTTGAAATCCGGTAAAATGAATATTCCAATAAACGCATTTGTAATTCCAGCAAAAGAATCCTTTAGATTCGGGTTCTCATTTGGGTTTAATGCCCGAGGCTAAATTAAAGTAACACGGGGCTAACAGCCCCGTGTATTTATTAAATTTTCTATTTTTTACTCAAAGCCTGAGCGATATAGATAACAATAGCAGCGCCAACGAGCGCTGTTATTAGTTGAGGGATAAAACCGGATCCTGGTGTAAAACCAAAGAACCTAAAAACCCATCCACCTATAGCTCCTCCAATTAGGCCTAACAAAATATTGATGATAATTCCATAGCCTTTGCCTTTAAGCAAAACTCCTGCTAGCCAGCCTGCTAATCCTCCTACAATTAATGATCCTAACATTTTATTTTACGTTTACTAATGTGAATGAAACTCCTACAAAACCGCCCCATTGGTAGGCATTTCTAGTAGGAACAGTGGCTAATACATCTCCTAAATTTTCCCCAACCTCATAGCCTTGATCCAATTTTTTTACTTGACCCAGTGTGGGTCCAAAATTAACTACTAGCCTATTTTCAGTGCCGAATATGGTACTCATGCCAAGCAAGAAATTAAAGTTTTTGGTATCTGCGCTGATTGGAACGCCAACGCCAAAAGTGCCACCAACTTGCATATTTCGTCCGTTATAGGGATAGAAATTTAAAAATGCAGAAATATTTGGAGTGAAATTATTTCCGTCAATTGCTGTAATAACGCTATCTCGATTGATGAATTCTTGATTGTCAGCATAGTAAGGGAATGAAACCCCTAAACTCGAACCGATTTTTAAATCACCTTTAACTGTTATATCGATTTCCTTGCTTTTAATTTTTGGCAGGTTTTCAATATTGGTTGTGCTTGCAGCATCCTCTGAAGGGTTTTTATAGAAATCTATAGTGACGGTAATTTCATCGCCTTTGGCAACGTCACTGGTGTTAAAACTGTAAGGAGTATTCATAATCGATTGATACTCTACTTCTAGAGCATCAAGCTTTTCTAAGAGTAAATCACTATCAAAGCCCTGCACAAAATTAGTAGCTTGTTGAGCCCAGCTTTTAACAACTACATCTAAGCCCATACCAGTAAAATTATCCTCTCTGGATGCACTAGCGTATTTGTTATATGCAGAGGTGAATATTTCCACATTTGCTTTGAATTCAGCCAAACCGCCTTTGACAGTGGAGTTTAAAGTATTACCCAAGTCTAAAAAGTCTTTTGTTTCAACACTTGGTTCGTTGAACAGACCGTTTAAGAGCTCTTGAGTGAAGGCTTTGATTGAGTCTGCCGGAAGATAGGGGTTGTATTTAAGCTTGTGAACTTTATTGAGAACGAAATCTATATTATTCATCATTTGCTCAGCTTTATATAGCGCCTTGTACGTATTTTCAATAGCTAAATATGCAGTTCGTGCGTTGTCGACCGATAATACTCCATCTGATCCTCTAGTAGTTCCATCCTCACCTCCTGTAATTTGACTGAGAAATGCAGACCCTCCAGTTGGAAGGCTCAGCGGGCTCATTAAACTCAGAAAGTTCAGATTTGGCGCATCTTTAACTTCTTTGGTGCTGTACGATGCAATAGCTGAATACACAAATGGATTATAATTGATGACTTCTATTTTTACATTGTAGTTACGCGTAACTACAGGTCTGTCGATTTCAACTTTTTTGCCATTTTTAGCCACTTTGTAATAACTAAAGTCGTCATTTAAAAAGTCGTATTGTACAAGAAGTCGTTGTCCGAAACTTACTTGTGCGGCGAAAATTAGCACAAGAAATAAAGATAAATGTTTAGATGGTTGCATGTTCTTTTTCTTAATACATTCTTGTTTAGAAGAAGTATGTAAACGCTAATGTAATGAGTTTTGAGGTTTATTGCAAAAAGCTTACAAAGTAAAAGCTAGCGTATCAAGCTGAAAATGAGCTATTTTTCGAAAAGATTGTTAGGTTAGTACTATTTGATGATTTCTTTTACTGGTGCAGTATCAACATCGTCTAAGACATCAATATTGTCATAGATGAGTTTATTGAGCTTATTGTTCTTACTACTTTCAGTAACTTTAACTAAGATGTCGAAATCTCCTTGTCCATAGCAAGCTTCCCATTGACTTCTCTTATTCAAGCAAAAGGTTGCAGATCTCGGTATGAGATAGCAATAACCGCTGAGTGCTTGATTATTGTAGGATGAGTCCCTACTTCCAACAACATAGTTGCGTATTGGAAAATGAAATTTTCCAAAATCTTGTTGCTTGTGAATTACTCCATTATAGTCAATCCAATTTGCCTTTATATCTATAGCAATATCTACATTGATTTGTTCTTGTTTTTTCATGAAGAGAGTCCAAGGTAAGTACCATTTCTTATCATTCATTTTAACTTTAGAGTAATCAATGATTAGACTGTCGCATTTAAAATAGAATTTAGACTGAGTATAAATGTCGAGAAGCTTTTCTTGATCCATACTAAAGCATGCTTTTAATGCAAGTTCTCTCCCGTCTTCTAGACTTATATTTCGCTTAATTACAAATCCTTTAAAATTAATGTTTTCAGGATCTAACATTCCTGTTTGCGAGTTTTTGCTGTAAAAAGTATTGTTGTAAAGACTCAGGAAGTATTCTTGATGATATTTCTCAGCACTTTTCCTAATTGCAGTCTTAATTCCATCGAATGCAAAATCTACACCTTTTAGGAGAAGATCAGTGGTAATAAGGCCTCTAGTGGCATCTTCATCTAATTTCAGGTCTTTGGCGAGCTTTTCAAAAGTAATAGCATCTTCGAACTGAATAGTGGTTAATTCAAGTTGTTCACCTTTTGTCTTATTGCTGATTTTTGTGGCTGTACATGCACTCAAAGTGAATAGAAATAGAGCTAATTTATACTTCATAACATTTAATACATTAAAGAGCTAATTGGTAAATTAAATTGTAACAATATTAAACGAAATATTCCTTTAGATTTGCCTTAAAAGCAAGATGCTGAACATTTCACTTATACAAATCCAATACTTAATCGCTTTAGATGAGCACCGAAATTTTATTAAAGCTGCAGAGGCGAGTTTTGTAACTCAACCAACTCTTAGCATGCAAATTAAAAAGTTAGAAGAAGAGTTAGGTGTTGTTCTATTTGATAGAAGTCATCAACCCATTAAACCAACAGCCATAGGTCAAAAAATCATAGATCAAGCCAAATTAATATTTAAAGAAACTGCTCATATAGAGAATATCTTGAAAGATTTTACTGGTGATATTTCTGGTACATTAAAAATAGGTGTATTGCCTACAATTTCAAGCTCTTTAATACCAAGACTAATTAGTCAAATTGCCAAAAAATATCCAGATTTAAAGCTGCAAATCAGTGAAATGCTGACCTCTCAAATTACAGAGGAGCTGGATGCAAATCGATTGGATGTTGGCATAGTATCTACTCCATTACACAACCCCTCTTTTATTGAGAAGCCATTGTATGTTGAGAAATTCAGATTGTATTTAAATCCCAAACATCCTGCATATAGTAAAAATAGTTTAGATGCTGACGACCTATT
>CBDUMX010000046.1:0-13069 GCA_965368435.1 uncultured bacterium | reverse complement strand
AGTGTTGTTGTGGAAATTAAGGTATGATAATTGATACCTTTTAGATATAAACTTGCGACCAAATGAAACAAGCGATAGCATCTTTAAGTTTAATTTTCTTTTTCTTATGCAGTTTTGGACAAACCGCTGAGGAATTGTATGAAAGTGCAACTACAAAATACAATGAAGGTAATTCCTTAGGCGCTATTAAGGACTTTACCCAAGCTATAGAACTCGATAGCAATTTAACTGAAGCCTACTTAGGAAGGGGTAGCGTCTATGCAGAAATTGAGAGTTTTGATTTGGCATTAAAGGATTTAACAACCAGCATTTTAAAAGACCCAACCTTATCAGAAGCCTTCTTTAATAGAGCTTTTGTTTATCTAGCTTTAGGGAATTCTGATATGGCACTTCGCGACCTCAATATGTATGTGGTTATGAATCCTAAAGATATGAGTGGTTATTTGGCCAGATTAGACATACTCGTTGCAAATAATGAACAGGTTAAAACTTATCAGGATTTTGAAACAATCATGAAACTCAACGCCGAAGGTCCTGAACAATACATTCAAAGAGGGAGAATTAAAGTTTTGATGAAAGACACCGCTGGAGCTTTTGCTGATTACGATAGTGCGATAATGCTTAAACCATCATTCATGGATGCTTATTATGTTCGGGCAATGTTGTACTACCAAATCAACGAATTGAATAAAGCCATTCAGGATTTTAATATTTATTTAATGGTCATAGAAACCGATTGGCAAGCATATAGTAAAAGAGGTGAGTGTTACGCGCTCCTCGGTGATTATTCCTTAGCAATCGATGATTACGACAGATCTTTAGCTATTAATGGTTCTAATGCCGATGCCTATTTTGACCGTGGGTATTTTAAACTGAGGATGGAGCGCTACGAACAGGCTATAGTAGATTTTAAAAAGTCAATAGTCTATGGTTATAGAGATGCCAGATTGGTTTATTATAACAAAGGCATAGCAGAGTTTAAAATTGGAAATGCAGAGGTTGCGTGTAACGATTGGACAAAATCCGGCGACTTAGGGCAAGAATACGTCCTAAAGTACTGCAACTAATCCTTCAATTTGAAGATTCTAAACTTGGCCAAACCCCATTTCTGAAGTCTGTACTGTAGAGATACCCAGAGGACTCCTAAGCCATAAATACTACTTCTTTTAATGTTTATTGATGAGGCATCGTCAAAGTATTTAGTTGGACAAGTAACTTCTCCAATTTCGTAGCCAGCAAAAAACAATTGAGCAGTTATTTGATTGTCGAATATAAAATCATCACTATTCAACTCTATATCAATCTTTTTAAAAACTTCAGTGCTAAAAGCGCGATATCCAGTGTGATATTCCGAAAGTTTTTGATTGATGAGTATATTTTGACTCAAAGTGAGTATTCTATTGGCAATGTATTTATAGATAGGCATTCCTCCTTTGAGAGCACCTTTACCTAAAATCCTTGAAGCATAAACAACTGGGAATACATCATTCGCTATAATGCTACACATACTCTTTACTAGTTTAGGAGTATATTGGTAGTCAGGGTGAACCATGATAACTATATCAGCGCCAAGCTCGATTGCTTTATTATAGCAACTCTTCTGGTTGCCTCCATAGCCTCTATTACCGTCGTGAACTATAAGATGTTTGATGCCAATTCGCTCTGCAACTTCGGCTGTATTGTCTTTACTGGCATCGTCAACTAAAACTACCTCATCAACAATGTCAAATGGAAGTTCCTTATAGGTCTTTTCCAGGGTCTTAGCCGCATTGTATGCGGGAAGTACAACAACTACTTTTTTACCTTCTATCATGTTATACCATTAAGATATAAGCAAATGCACCAGCAAAATACCCTATGATAGCAAGCAAGCTGATTTTCTTTAAGTACCAGAAGAAGTCGATTCTTTCTAAGCCCATTGCAGCAACACCAGCTGCAGAACCAATAATCAAGGCACTCCCTCCAGTACCCGCACAATAAGCGAGGAATTGCCAAAAATGCCCATTGGGAACAAACTGTTTAAACCATTCTGGATCCGCAGAATTTGCTAAAGTAGCAGGGTCAACAGTCATATACATTCCTTGAGCTGCAGCCACAAGTGGAACGTTATCAACTATAGATGACAATAATCCTATTGCTACGTTAATAGCGTATATGTTCTTTAATTTTTGATCGAGATATTCTGCAACCACATTTAGGTGTCCAATTTCTTGCAAAGCAGATACTGCTAATAAAATCCCTAAGAAAAAGAGAACCGATGCTACATCAATTTTTTGTAGTACACCTATAACGGACAATGGGTGTTTATCTTCTTTGTTTTTCGATTTGTGAATGATTTCTGTTAGTGTCCACAATACACCCAAACTAAACATCATTCCCATGAAAGGAGGAAGATGAGTTATGGTTTTAAAAACTGGCACAAATAATAGACCAAGGACACCAACTGTGAAGATTAAATTGCGCTCAAAGCTGGTAGTGGGATTTAGATATGTGCTAGCCATGCTGTGTTTAATAGGTCGTTCAGCTTCTCCTTTCATTGTGAAACTAAGAATACCCAAAGGCACTAATAATGTTACCAAACTAGGTAAGAACAGTCCTTGTATCATTGATACAACATCTGGTAATTGACCTTTAATCCATAACATAGTGGTAGTAACGTCGCCAATAGGAGACCAAGCGCCTCCGGCATTTGCAGCTACCACAACCATTCCAACATAGAACCAGCGGGTTTCTTTGTCCTTTACCATCTTCCTCAAAAGAGAAATCATTACAATGGTTGTTGTTAAATTATCTAATGCCGCTGAAAAGAAGAATGTCAGTATGCAAATGATCCATAGCAGCTTAACTTTATTTGTGGTCTTAATTCTGTCTGTAATAACCGAGAAACCTTCGTGAGCATCAATAAGCTCCACTATAGTCATAGCACCCATTAAGAAGAATAGTATGCTTGCTATATCAAATAAGTGGTGAATCAGCCCGCTTTTATAGCTTAGACTTTCCATTCCGTGTTCAATAACATGGGAAATTTCATGACCATCCCCTTGGATAGTGAACACGTAAAGCGCCCAGCAAACAACTCCTGTAATTAATGCAGAAGCTGCCTTGTCAATTTTAATAGGATGCTCCAATGCAATTGCTGCATAACCCAGAACAAATACCACTATTATTAATACTGCCATAATATAAATTTGGCGGCAAAAAAAAAGCTTTTTAATGGTTTAAAGTAGAGAACTTTGGAATTTGTTGAAACTTCAGTAGAGCATCTTCTTTTCGCTCGTAAAAATGATGTTCCAATCCGTTGCTTAGTAGGAAGTATTGAACAGGTAACTTGAGCAGGTATAAACTTATTTGATCTGTAATATTTTCGCCTAATTGAGTTTCAGGAGATTTGCATTCTACAATTAGACTGGCTTCTGAATTTCGGTTGTAAACTACCAAGTCATATCGCCTTGTGCTGTTTGGAAGCTTGCGTTCAACACTCATTAAGCCCAAGGGATAGCCCAAAGCGATCAGGTGATGGATAATATGCTGTCTTACCCATTCCTCCGGCGTTAAAACCACATATTTTTTTCTAATTAAATCAAATACGTAGTTTTTGTTTTTTTCGCTTTTAATTTGAAGCCTATAATCAGGAAAATTTAATTTCACTATTTAATGGCCAAAGGTAGCAGTTCCTATATTCAATTTCAGCAATTAGCCTCAGAAATAAAAGAGGGACAAATAAAGCCGGTGTATCTGTTGGACGGAGAAGAGTATTATTTCTTAGAACGATTGCTAGAGTTACTTGAAGAAAATGTTCTTGATGAAAGCACTAAGAGCTTCAATTTTCACACCTTTTACGGTAAGGATACCAACGTGCTTGATGTTATAAGTGTTGCCAAACGCTTTCCGATGATGGCTGATAAGCAATTGGTGGTAGTTAAAGAGGCTCAGCATGTTAAGCAATCGGAATTATTAATTTCATATTTAGAACAGCCTTCAGATTCCACTGTCCTAGTTTGGTTTCATCCCGGAAAAAAATTGGCGGCAAACAGAAAGCCAGGAACAGCTTTTAAAAAACATACGGTCTTTACCGCAAACCCCTTAAAAGAAACTGAAGTACCTCAAATTGTTCAGCAATATCTGCATTCTAAGCAATACGACATAGAGCCTAAGTCTTTGCATCTGCTTATTGATTATTCCAGTGCTAAACTCTCTGTTATCATAAAAGAACTAGAAAAGGTCTTTGCGAATGTTCCGCCTGGAAATAAAATTAGAGAAAACCACATTGAAGAATTTATAGGTATTAATAAGGAGTACAATATTTTCTCACTTCAATCGGCTTTAGCCAAAAAAGACAAATCGAAAAGCATAGAAGTAATGACCTACATGGTCAATAACATTAGTGCTAATCCACTACCTATGTTAATCGCTACTTTATTCTCCTATTTCAAAAAAGTGGCTATCGTTCAATCCATGGGCCGACAGAGTGATAAGGAGGTTATGAGCGCTTTGGGAATTCCATTTTATTTCATAAGTGAATACAGGAATGCCGCCCGAACTTTTCAAGCTGGGAAAATTGAACAAGTGATAGCTTACTTAAATGAATGTGATCTGAAGTTTAAGGCTATTAAAGAAAATACAGGCGACGAAAAAGCACTATTGGAAGAAACCATTGTTAAAATACTTAGTGTATAGCGTAAATTTTACACTCTCCTTATCTAATATTTTCTTACTTTCGGCACCCAAAACGATTTGATATATGAAGAAACTTTTACTAATTGGATTAATTAGTGTTCCCGCTTTGCTTTTTGGTCAAGGGGTTCAAGTAGTTAAATCCTCACAGAGTGACGTGGCAGTTAACGCCAAAAATTTAAAAGAGGTAGATGTAATGAATGATTTAGGCGGTGTTGGTTTTAAACCATTTACCCCTAAACTTTACAAAGCTCAACCTTATACTTACATTCAAATAGGATCAACCGCCTATGATTTACAAACCAACCATTCCGTTGGTACTCGTATTGTACTTCATTCAGATGGAACAATTAGCGCGGTTTGGACTACAAGTAATGACTTAAACAATAATACTTTCCCAAATAGAGGTACAGGTTACAATTACTACGACGGTGCTGATTGGGGTTCTATAGTTGATGTTAGAATTGAAGGTACAATCAGAACTGGATGGCCGTCTATTGGAATGTTGGGTAATGGTTCTGAGTATGTATTAGCTCACGATGCTACCACAGGTGGTTTTGCATTTTCAACAAATGGTGCTAAAGGTAGTTCGCTTTGGTCTACTGTTGGTCCAATACTAGATGACTCAACTGTAGTTGGAGAAGACAGAGCTCCAATCTGGAATGCTTCTGCAAGTCTTGGCGACAATATCTATATGGTTAGCTGCTATACCAATTCAGGATCTAATGTTGATGTTGTTAGAGCAGGTGTTACTAATCCCGTTACTTACAGCAGATCTAAAGACAATGGACAAACTTGGACAGAAAAACTAGTTCTATTACCCGGTTATGATAGCACTCTATATGAAAGAGGCGTTGCTGATTCTTATGCAATAACTGCTAAAGATTCTGTAGTGGCAATTGTAGTTGGTGCGTTTGGCGACCCAGTTACCCTTTGGAAATCTACAGACTACGGAGATAATTTCACAAAAATCGATGTAGATAATTTCCCTCATCCAGGGGTAAATAAAAGTGCTTGGTTTAGAGATACCGTTGATGGAACTGATGGTTCTATGGACGTAATACTAGATCAAGACAATAAAGCTCACGTGTTTTACGGAGGATGTAGATTTGTTAGAGACTTCCAAAATGGAGATACTTCTGTATTCTTTTTCCCAGGTACTGCGCGTTTAATGCATTGGAAAGAAGGCATGACTGAACCTCAAGTTTGTGGTGTAGCAATCGACAGAGATGGATCTAACACATTAGATATCACTTCTGAGACTATCACTGGATTGGATGCAAATAGCCAAGTACCTACTAATGTACTAACTTCAGCTAGATATAGTTCTAACTGTTTAGTTACTTTCCCAAGTGCGGGAATTGCTGCTAATGGTGATATTTATCTTGTTTATTCAGCTCCAAGCGAAATGGCTATATCTTTCTTAAATGCAAATTATAGAGATGTATTGATTACTTTTTCTGAAGACAATGGCGACAATTGGGCAATTCCACAAAACATAACTCAAGACGATTTTGTTGAGCACGTTTTTGCTAGTCAAGCTGAAGTAGTTGATGGCAATGTTCATATTATATGGCAAGCCGATGATACTCCAGGTACTTATTTGCAAAACAATGATGCTTCTGCATCTAACCACCTTGTAACTAATAACGCGATTTACTACGCGGCTATTCCAACTTCAGCTATTAAAAACGGCGATATTGGTCAGCATACCATTGGAACTCAAGAATTAGACAAAGCAGCTGAAATATTTATAGTAAGTCAATCATATCCTAACCCAAATAATGGAAATGCAGATGTTACTATTTATCTATTAAACGGTGCAGATGTAAATCTTGAAATTACTGATATGTACGGCAAAGTGGTAAGTGCTGGTTCTATCGGATATTTAAACGCTGGGAATCACATTGTTAACTTAGATGCTTCTGAATTAGCTAGTGGAATGTATTACTATACTATCAGTACTGCAGATCACCGAGTTACTAGAAAAATGCAAGTAAACTAAGATTAAAATAAAGCTATTAAATCCCGATCATTTGGTCGGGATTTTTTTTTGAAATTAATTCGGTCAAATTAGAAAATAATTTACTTTTGCAGCCCTTTTACAAGGAAGCTAAGCGGGCGTGGTGAAATTGGTAGACACGCTAGACTTAGGATCTAGTGCCTCACGGTGTGAAGGTTCGAGTCCTTTCGCCCGCACAAAGACACAGAGCCTCTGCTTGACAGGGGCTTTGTTATTCTTAGCACAGCGCTAAGTAAAGAAGTTAAACATAAACATATCTAGATATCGTGAACGTAACACTAGAAAAAAAAGACGAATTGAATGCATTAATCAGCATTGAAATCAACAAGAGTGACTATGAAGAAACTCTAAATCAACAACTTAAAAACTATCGCAAAAAAGCTAAAATTCCTGGCTTTAGACCTGGACAAGTTCCTTTGGGAATGGTGAAAAAGATGGTTGGGAAATCTTTATTGTACGAAGAGGTAAATAAATTGACCTCCAACAAACTCTACGAATACCTCAAAGAGAACAATATTGACATTCTCGGACAACCAATGAGCTCGGAAGAAAAAGAAAGCAAACTCGACTTTGATAATTTCGGCGATTTTGTTTTCCATTTTGATCTTGGATTAGCTCCTAGCATTGAATTAAAAATATCTGATAAAGATAAACTGACACGTTATGAGATTCAGATCGACGATGCGGAAGTTGAAACAGAAATCAAGAATATCAGAAGACAGAATGGCAAACTAGAAAACATTCAGAAAGTTGAAACTGAGAACGATTCTATTGTTGCTTTAATGACAGAGCTAGATAAAAAAGGCGATCATAAAGATGGGGGAGTATTTGAACAAGAAGTAACGGTTCTGCCTGAAATAGTAAAAGATAAAAAGCTTAAAAAACAGTTGGTTGGACTAGCAGTGGGTGATGAAATAGAACTCAACATGTTCAAACTCTTTAATGACAACGAAATGGTTATTAAGCAATCATTAAACGTTGAGGAAGAAAATATTAAAGATCTAAGCAAAAACTTTAGATTTAAAGTAAAGGAAATACGTCAAGTTATTCCTGCTGAAATGAATCAAGAGTTTTACGATCAGGTTTTTGGTCCAAAAGTAGTTACCACTGAAGAAGAGTTTAAGAAGAAGATCAAAGAAAATCTCGGACTTTATTACCAATCTGAAGCTGAAAAGCAATTAGAGGCAGAGATTAATCAATTGTTGCAAGACAAGCATAAACTAAAGCTTCCAGATGAATTCTTAATGAGATGGTTGAAAGAAACCAAGCCAGAAACCTATACAGATGAAAACATCAATGAAAAGTATTCTGAAGAATCATTAATTCTCAGAAAGCAGCTTATTCGAGAAAAAATAGCCGACGATGCTAAAATTGAAGTTAGTGCTGAAGATTTGGACGAAACATCTTATGCATATACTGCCCAATTATTGCGTCAGTATGGATTGAATAATCCAGACCCAAAGATGGTTCAGAGCTTTGAAGAAAAGAATAGAGAAGACAAGGGTTACATGCTGAGAATCAGGGATGTAGTAGTTGAGAAAAAGGTTTTGGATCAGGTTAAAACTATGGTCACTATCAAGCCTAAGAAAATCAGCGTAGAAAAGTTCTATGATGAGCTTAAGAAGTACAATGAGAAACTAATTAAATAATCATTTGTTCTATCTTTGACTCAAATCTTATGGATTACGGAAAAGAATTTCAAAAATACGCTGTTAAGCACCATGGCATTAGCAGCACTAAGGTAGATTATTATGTGAACAGCACTATTGCTGCAACTACTCCTAGCGACATGACTAGAACGGTTATTGAAGAGCGCCAAATGCCTTTTAGAGAGGTTGATGTTTTTTCAAGATTGATGGCCGACAGAATCATATTTTTAGGAACAGGGATTGATGATTATATAGCTAATATTATTCAAGCTCAAATGCTTTTCTTGGAAAGCACAGATCCAAAACGAGATATTCAGATTTATGTGAATAGTCCAGGAGGTTCAGTGTATGCTGGTTTAGGAATATATGACACCATGCAATACATCTCTCCTGATGTTGCTACCATTTGTACAGGTATTGCCGCTTCTATGGCTGCCGTATTGTTATGCGCAGGCACTAAGGGCAAAAGAACAGCTCTTAAACACAGCAGAGTGATGATACACCAACCACTGGGTGGAGCTCAAGGGCAAGCAACTGATATGGAAATCACAGTAAAGGAAATCCTAAAACTTAAAAAAGAACTATACGATATTATTGCATCGCATTCTGGACAAAGCTTCAAGAAAGTACAGACTGATAGCGAGCGTGATTTTTGGATGACATCTACCGAAGCTAAATCTTACGGTATGATTGACGAAGTTTTGATTAAGCATAAAGAAAATAAATAAAATGAAACTCAGTTGTTCTTTTTGCGGTAGAAGTAAAGGCGATGTTGGATTGCTAATTTCTGGTATAGATGCACACATTTGCGAAGACTGCATAGAGCAAGGTCATGAAATAATTCTCCAAGAAAATCACAAAAAGAAAAAGTCTTCTGATCTCAACTTCAATTTGGTAAAACCAATGGAGCTAAAAAGCAGATTAGATGAATATGTGATTGGCCAGGAAAAGGCCAAGAAAATTTTGTCAGTTGCAGTATATACTCACTACAAACGTCTGAGTTATACCAAAGACACAAGTGATGTTGATATTGAGAAATCTAACATACTTCTTGTTGGAGAGACAGGAACCGGCAAAACCTTATTGGCAAAAACTTTAGCAAAAGTGCTACAGGTTCCTTTCTGCATTGCAGATGCAACTGTGTTGACAGAGGCTGGTTACGTAGGAGAGGATGTTGAAAGTATAATTTCACGATTATATCAATCAGCAGATTATAATAAAGAACTTACTGAGCGCGGAATAATCTATATCGATGAGATTGACAAAATCGCGAGAAAATCTGACAATCCTTCAATAACTAGAGATGTTAGTGGTGAAGGAGTTCAACAAGGTTTGCTTAAGATACTTGAAGGCACTGTGGCTAATGTAGCTCCTCAGGGCGGCAGAAAGCATCCCGACCAAAAAATGGTTCAAATAGATACCTCAAATATTTTATTTATATGTGGAGGCGCATTTGATGGTATTGAAAAGCTTATCTCAAATCGAGTTGCTAGCAATGCCTTAGGATTTAAAGCTGCACAAAAAGAAGCAATAGCAGATCACGATTATCTGGAATATACCTCTCCCGCAGATTTGAAATCATACGGACTGATTCCAGAGATTATAGGTAGAATTCCTGTTATATCCGCTCTGAACCCATTGGATAAAGAAGCACTGAAGAAAATTCTGCTTGAACCTAAAAACGCACTGATCAAACAATATGTTAAATTGTTTGAAATGGAAGGCGTTAAACTCAAGATTTCGGATTCTGTAATTGACTATATAGTAGATAAAGCTCTTGAATACAAACTGGGAGCAAGGGGTTTGCGTTCTATTTGTGAAGCTATACTCAATGACTATATGTACGAGCTTCCCTCGGATAACACTATCACTAAATTAGATATAGGTATACAACAAGCTGAGCAAAAGCTAAGTAAGCTGAAACTCAAAGCAGCCTAATTCATTTTTTCGCACCCTAAAGATTTGTATTACTGTTCAATTTGTCGTCATTTGACATATTGAAACCAAAAAACACTTCTAACAGAAAAGTTATTGGAGCATGGGCCTTTTATGATTGGGCCAACTCAGTATACAATTTAATCATTACCAGCGCAATTTTCCCTATTTTCTATGCAGCTGTAACAGCTGGTAATAAAGGGATGAGGAATGGTCAGCAAGTAGACTTAGTTGAATTCTTTGGAAGGTCATTTATTAATACAGAATTGTATACCTATGTGGTTTCGTTTTCTTTTTTAATCGTGGTGCTCATTGTTCCTATATTATCTGGAATAGCCGATTATATGGGGAATAAGAAGCGATTCTTACAATTCTTTTGCTATTTAGGAGCAGCTGCCTGCGTTTCTCTCTATTGGTTTGATGTAGATCAATTAGAACGCAGTATGTTCTCAGTATTTATTGCCAGCATTGGTTTTTGGGGCAGTCTGGTTTACTATAATTCATTTCTACCTGAAATAGCGAGCAAAAGGTTACACGATAAAATTAGTGCGAGAGGCTTTTCTTTGGGATATATAGGAAGTGTTATTCTATTAGTCACTGTTCTAATCATGAATCAAAAATTTGGCAGAGATATTAAAGAAGCCTTCATCCTTGTGGGTATCTGGTGGGCTGGCTTTGCTCAGTACACCTATTACTATCTTCCATCAAAAGCTAATAAACACACCGGCGAAATAAAAAAGGTCATAATGAATGGCTATAGAGAAATTCGTAAGGTGTGGAATGAACTTAAACAGATCGGCTCTATAAAGCATTATCTTTTGGCCTATTTCGTCTATAATATGGGGGTTCAGACTATAATGATCTTGGCAGTGGTATTTGCAGAGAAAGAAATTAATTGGCCTCTATTAGAGAATGGAGAAAAAGATTCCTCAGGACTTATCATTAGTATAATTATTATTCAATTGATCGCTGTTGTAGGGGCTACAATAATGTCGAGAATGTCACGTAAATACGGCAATATCAAGGTTTTGATGATAGCTGTTCTAATTTGGATATTATTGACCATAGCTGCATATTTTACATATCAACCTTCCCAATTTTATTTTCTAGCTGCAGTTGTAGGCTTTGTGATGGGAGGGATACAGGCATTGAGTAGATCAACCTATTCAAAAATGCTTCCAAAAACCAATGATCATGCTTCCTACTTTAGTTTCTACGACGTAATGGAAAAAGTAGGATTAATCATCGGTCCATTTCTTTTTGGCTTAATAGAAGGATTAACTGGAAATATGAGAATGTCGGTTCTAGTGTTGATGATAATTTTCATCATTGGTTTCCTTTTATTACTCAAATTGAATAAGAAGGTCAAGGAAGAAAAAATGCTTGAATTAGAACCTATGGTGTAGACAATGAATTTAAATCATTGATCATTGCATTTACAGAAACAGTAGCACCGCTTATTCCGTCAATATTCTTATTGAGTTCAAACTGTCCAATTTTACTGTTGTAAAACTGTTTTAACCAAGAGTGGCTGGTCATTTCATATCCGTATGTGGATTGATACTCAAGCACTGCCAACTTCTCTATACTATCAATGCTTGTTAATATAGCGAAGTAATAGATATGTTCCTTAAAGCCTTGTCCCGCAGTATCACAATTTACACTGACACAACCCCCGAAGCTGCAGGCATTTGCTATGCGATAATGCAGAACAGCAATTTGGCTGTCTTTCTTATTCACTATAGGAATGATAAATCCTTCACCAAATTCTGAAGTATCTCCTTGCATTTTACCATATGCGAGCTTTACATCAAGTTTGTTGAAATGCTTTTGCACTCTCTTTTCCATCAGACGAACGTGCTGAGGAGGAATAGAGTAATAGCTTATGCTGAAAGCTGATAAGACTACTAAAGCGACAAGGCCTACAATATGAATTCTTTTTAGAACCATATACCTACTCCAAAATTCAATTGATTTTGGACATTATTTCCAGTTTTTAAATTTTGATAATCTGCTTTAAGAACAACTCCTGGATGCAGGAAAAAACTGAGTCCAGCGGTGATGTCGGTGCGTTTTGAAGCGTCGTTATTACTGCTTTCAGAAGCATTCGCCTGTGTGTTGTATTCTTCATAGCGCACAAATGGAAATAATTGATAAGTGTGCTGAACAGGCAATACGTTATATGAAAGTTCAACATAGTAACCGCTCATGGCTGAGCTCAGGTTGTGCGAGCTGAAAGCGTTATACGCTTCTATATTAGAAATATTAGCCAGTATCCCTTGAGCTCTAAATCGGAAGTTGTTGTAGGCATATCTAATATCTAAGCCAAACATATTTAATCCAACAACACTACTGTCTGCCACTCGCATGCTAGAGTCGTCCGCTTTTTCTATACCGTCATACAGAGTAGATTGTGTCTTTCCACTATAGGCTGAAAGTCCAACTTTCAAATTTCTTATTCCGAAATAATCCAGCTTAGCACTGAGGTTAGGGCTGCTCATAATAGAGCCGATTCCCTTTTGTCTTCCACTTCTAAAACCGTTGGTTTCATTAATAAGCGACTTTTCACCATCATAGCTTTTAAAGCCATTAACCACATATACTTGGTATGCTATATTTGCTCTAGGTACTATGCCCTGAAAACCTGCGCCCATTTCTCTCCAAGTGGTAGGAATAATGTACTTATCCATATTTGGACGCTCAACACCATTAAAAGTAGTTGGTTCGTGATATTCATTTACAATTCCCATTGGGATGAGTAAAAGACCAGCTCTAAAATTGATAGAAG
>CBDUMX010000045.1:0-13073 GCA_965368435.1 uncultured bacterium | reverse complement strand
CCCTTTACGATTTTCATAATTTAAGATTATTAGTTGTAACCAAAAATAAGGAAAAAATCAAATGAGCGAAAGAATAGTGCATGTTTTCATGATTGCAACACTTCTGCATTTAATGTCTGCGCTTGTCTAATCTCGCTTTTTTAGCATATAAGTCATCAATAATTTTGGTTCATAAAATTTAGTTTTTCACTTAAATATTAACCATGCCATGAAAAAAACCACTTTCTTATTATTGTTCTTTTTTGCCTCAATTTGTGCTAATTGTCAATCCCTTCTCGACAGTAACCGAATGCTCTATAGAAGCATATTTCAATATAATGTTCCAGGAGATATTCTCGCAGATATTGTTGGGCATTCAAATCATCTCCAGCATTTCAATGGAGATGACAAGGATAGTTTTAGCACTGTCCAAGATTTTCGAAGAATTCTTCTAGATCTAAAGTCATGTGCATTTGACATGTCTACTTTCCCAACTGTTAGAGAATTTTCTACCGCTGCAAGTCGGTATCGAGATAGTGGAATTATTCCTCTTGCAATCATAGATTATGAAATTGGCATACTAGAGGATACTTTTTATAATGGACCAGCAAACTATGACAGTGTGAATCACAAAATTCTATTCGATTCTTCAATGTCTAAATATATTTCTTCCCTGCAAGTATTTGCTTTCTGTGCATTAGCACCTATTAATATCCCAAACCCAAAATTTGTGCTAGCAGAAGAGTTAATATTTACAAATAAATCAAGTACATACTGGCTGACTTTTGGATCGGATAACAATCGTATGAAATTAATCACCGACAGCATTTTTAGCATGGACTTTAGCTCACTTTTTGGTGAACTTACATATCAATTTATGGGTGTTGAGTTGCATACTATAGATGCGTCAGACAGCCTTTTTGCCAAAACACAAATTGCCTTGATAGAAGAAGCCGAAGCGGATTTCAGTTCCTATGTTTCTGACCTCAATCCTGATCCTTGCATAAGCTTCCTACCCAAGGATATCAATGAAGCGAGAATCTATATCAAATACGGTAAGGCTCAATCTGCTACCAAAAAGTTGAAAAAACCATTTATACTGGTAGAAGGCTTTGACTTTGATCTCAACCCAAATGACGACAGGTATGGCGATATAAGCTTTACCAGTATAATTAAAGGTATAAGTATAAGCGAGCTTACTGGCCAATCAATTAAAAGTAATTTGAAGGATATGGAGACATTCTCAAAACGCCTTTATGATAATAACTACGATTTGATTTTTGTGGATTTCAAGGACGGATCAGCTGATTTATTTAAGAATGGAAATACTCTGATAAAAATCATTCAATGGGTCAATCAGAACAAACAAGGTGAAGAAGAAATCGTGGTTTTCGGTGCTAGCATGGGGGGTCTTTTAGCACGATATGCCCTCCGAAATATGGAAATCAACAATTGTAATCACTGTTGCAAACTTTATGGAACCTTCGATAGTCCGCATAAGGGCGCAAATGCTCCCCTTAGCTTGCAATATGCAATTGAATTCATGACTGCAAATAATCTTGATACTGAATACGGTTGGTTAGCTCTCAACTCTCAGGCAGCCAAACAAATGTTAATCCATAATATTGCAGATGGAGCACAAACAGCAAGAAAACGCTGGCAAACTTGGCTTGATACCTATGGGCAGCCAGAAACCCCAAAACGAATAGCAATTTCCAATGGCAACCCAAATGGCGGAGGTCCTTTCCCTGAAGGAATTACACTCTATCATGAATGTTTTAGAACGGCCAATGTTGAACTCTTTAAAATGCTAATGTTCGCAGGAAAAGCGGAACAGCTGGCACTATGGCTAAAGATTCCAAAGGGTAAAAGCTCATTTGCAAAGTATATCAATGCTGGATGGGGTAAACCCAACGAACAGCTCCTTTACTTCCCAGCAAATCAACAATACTACGATCATGTTAGTGGTGGACAAGCTTCTTGGGTAGCAGAGGCAAATGAAATTGTACAGGCTTATCTGAGCCAGTATAAAAACAATAAGTGCCATGCGTTCGTAATGAACAATGGAGGACAGTCAACCTTTATACCTACCTATAGCGCTCTTGACTTCAATCAAGAGCTATTTTTTCCCAATCTTGTCTCACTATTCCCCAAAACACCAATAGATAAAACAAGAGAAAACTCGAGTTTGCACCCTTTTCATTCTATTTACTACCATTCAAGTATTAATCCTCAGCATCAGAATAATCAGGTACATGTATTTGTAGATAAGGCTAAAGGACAAAATATCGATTGGATTTTTGAAGAACTGGAATCCCTTAGCCATGGACTAAAAGAGGTGCTGCCTTTAAGCAGTAATCAAAGCACCTACAATTACAATCGACATGCTAATTTTGAGAATCCCGTTCCAAATCTTCGAATCTCCAATGGCGGTAAACTTCATCTCAACGGCAATCAAAAAATCAATTATGGCAGCAATTCAGATCATTCTCCTTTGCACAGCGGGGATTTACAAAAATTTAGAACTTTGCTTTGTGGTAGTCTAATTACCGTCGAAAACGGCGGTGAACTGGAACTAGGAACAGCACTAACCGCTGGGAATCACAAAGCAATTTTTAGAATTGTAAACGGTAGTATATTAAGTCTACGCAGTAATTCACTCCTTGTCATCAATGAAGGAAGTACACTGATAGTTGAAGAAGGAGCAGAACTCCAATTTGAAGGAAATGCGAAAATTATCCTAGGAGGACCAAATGCCAAACTATGGATTAAGGGAATACTTTACGTCGGCGCCAATACGGAATTTAGTTTATCCAAGTATAGCAATGAAAAATACGGGCAATTGATCTTAGAGCATACTTCACATAATCAAGGGACACCATTAATTCCCAACGGAAGTAATGCCTCCATTTTCTTAAGTGGTAATGGGGTTTCTTCTCCAACAAACCTGATATTAAAGACAGCTGAACTTTTGATTCCCAAAGAATTTCAAAATGTAACACTTGAAAATATTAGCGTTTTTTGTGAAGACAAAACAAAGCTCAATATTCATTCTAAATGCTCACTTCAGAATGTGAGTTTTATTTCTGAAAATCACAAAGGAAGTGGCTTAATAACTCATGGCCAATCCTCGCAATTCTTAAAAAATTTAGTTTTTAAAAGCCTAAGCACTGGCCTGGAGTTCGATGCATTGTATTCAAACAACCACCCCACTCTTCAAAGTTGCAGCTTCAATGATTGCCTTGAAGGTCTATTTGTTTCTGGCGGACAAACTATGTTACAAGACTGCAACTTTTTTGATTGTGAATTAGCTTGTTTTGCCTTGTCTGTTTATGACATCTCATTGAATAATTGTCTTTTTAAACAAAACATATCTGCAATTTACAGCCATTCATCAACTACTTGCAATCTCAATCTAAAGCAATCAATTTTTACCTCAAACACCAAAGCTTTGACTATTGAAAACACCATTGCAAGTTTGAGTTGTACCCAATTTCAATGGAATACCAATGCCATAGATTTACTCAATTCAAGTCTGATTATGTCAGCATTAAATCCCTCGGGGATTGACGATGCTGGCAATAATAGCTTTAGCTATAATTTAGGCTGCATAGAAGGCAGTGGCGAGCTTTATATAGAGAGAGGAAATAACAACTTTATAAAATCAAACACCTCAGTTCAACCATTTATTAATTTATTAGTTCCACAAAACTCAGCTTGTCTTTCTTCTCCAAATACTATTGAAGCAGCAGTAAATTATTGGAATCCCAAACCACCAGCTGGTCAACTAATAAATGGTGGATCTCAGTTTTATCAATTAAGTATACAAAACTTTCCGCACCCAGTTCAAGGATATCTTGAAGGATCAATCTTGGCAAAGGAAAACACCTTATGCTATGTGTCGGATAATCATTCAGATGGCGAGCCTGTTCCAGAAAACCAATCATCAAGTAATAATTCTAATAGCGATGATGAACTAGAAGTACACGTTTATCCAAATCCGACTGAAGGTATAGTGAATATTTATATTGAATCAGCTAAAGTTGAGACTGTAAATATCAAACTGTACAATCTGGCAGGTGAAATTGTACTAGAACAGGTCCTAAACATAATGCCAGATACAAATAATTATGTTTTAGGTTTAGAGCCTTTGTTGGTCGGATCTTACCTAATGGAGTTGACGATGAATCAGGATGTAATATATAAAAAGCTAATAGTCAAGTAATTATGAAACCTATTTGTATCATAATATCTTTATTCATCATTGGCTCTTGTAAGAAAAAAGAAGAGCTCAATAACTATATTGTGTCGGGGTTTGTGCAGGAGGTGCAAAGTCTAAAAGCAATTAATAAAGCTCTGATTAATGCCTATGAAATTGACTATCCCAACAGTAGTTTTATTGGCGGCGGGGAATCTGACAGCTCCGGCTATTATAGTTTCAGACTCAATTCCAGCAAGGGGCGAAAAATCACTTTTGAATTATCAGGAATAGGCCTATACCAGCTCTATCAAATAAAGCAAGGTGGACTTCAACTTATGGAGATTGTACTAGCTGATGACCGTGAACTCGAGCCATTAAATTTGATCTTAGTTCCTCCAGCATATGTCAATCTCAGTTTTAGCGACAGTTTTAAATCAGCTGATTTTGATTATGTAAAACTTATAAGCAATAACTATCAAAGAGCTCTTAATTCTGAATCTCTTGACAGCTCTATCATTATACAAGTCTTTGGGAATATTCAAGATTCAGTATCCATTTATAAGATTGATAGTTATACGGATACAAAAGGCAACTTAATTGAAACTGTTTTAGACAGCACAGTAATTCAATTTAATATACAAGCCTTTGATACACTTGCGCTTCGACCCTAGGGATTACAATTTCTTCTTCACTTCAATAAACTGAAATAGAGCAAAGCGTTTATTGAAGAGTTGGAAAAAGTTTTCTAGGCCCTTGAGCAGTGAGAAGCTCCAACTGGGCACTAATTGTATCATGCTTACGCCTCCGCTTAGCAAGTAGCGCAAAGGTGTATGGTGTTTTATCTCAATGAGTTCTAACTGAGTGAAGCTAGTTGAGAAACGCTGATAATCGCGCTCAAAGACTATCCAAGGCAAAGCTCCATTAGCATCACTCATCGGGCCGCTTCCCGGTATGGTCCAATCACCTTTAACATTAAAGGGTTCATGGTGAAATCTAGTAAATATGAATTTAGCCCATGTAGAAACACAGGGTTCGGACATCACAATCTTGCCACCTGGTTTTAGGCAACGCTGCATTTCAGAAAGAAACTTTTCACTATCGGGAACGTGATGAAAGACATCTACCATAACAAAAGCCGATATACTATTGTCTTCAAATGGCATGTCTAAGGCATTGAATGTTAAATCATTGTCCTCCAATTCTAGAATATCCGATGTTGTGATTTCAGGGTATACTTCCTTCATAAAGCCTCCACCAGACCCAAGTTCTATGATTTTACCTTCTGGTATTCCTTTACAGCGATTTTTAATTTCAGTATACCACTCTATATAGAGCTTTTTAAGGAAAGGCTTCTGATCAATAATCTCTTTGTGATGAAGTGTTCGTCGAGGATCATCAAGATCGTAGCGATCTATATCTTTTAATCTGAGGAAAGAGAGCATTAATAATTGATTTTAAGTAGTTGAGCTTGTTCGTAGTCTCCTATTTGATGTACCAATTCTAACTTACCGGGATATTTTTCCTGTATCGGCTGTAGCACTCTATGCACTGTATTAATTATCCCTGCTTGACTAGATTTCACATTCACTCTAAGGCTTCCGACAATTACATGAGTAACCCCTGCCGTTCTAAATGCATTAAGCGTAGAATCGGGGTCAGGGTTTGGCGTGGTTCTCCAAATAGGGTAAAATTCTTTTCCATTCGCATAGAGAAAAGACATAGGAGCTTTTCTGCTTGCAACTAAAGTGCTATCGGGTAGATTAGTTGAACACCATTCACTCATCTTTAAGAAATTGACCCAATCAGGGGTATAGCCGGCATAATTATCTCCCTCAAATAGGTTTTTCTTTGCTATCGGAATATTTTTTTGTGCTAAGCCCCAACTGAAACTGAAGTTTCGTCCAACAAAGATGAGAATAACTATTAGGGCAAAGAATTGATAAAAGCGCATATTCTCCTTAGAGAAAACCTGATGCATCAATCCGAATATGGCTATGAAAATAAAAGGAATCAGTATCATGATATACCTTGCCTGACCCCAACTAGTCTGCAATGCCAAGAAGGTGAAGCCACATATTCCACCTATAAATAGTGTGTTAAACAACTGAACTTTGTCTTTCTTTCTCAAAGCCATAACCAGCATGATAATTATAGGAGCTACAGTGAGAACCATTAGTCCGAAATTCCATTCACTTGGATGTTCTCTAAAACCGAGAATTTCATAAAAGCGCGATGAAAAGTATTGGTTGGCATTTTCCAAAAGCCTTGTTATGAATCCCGAGAAGTCTTCATTTCCTTGAGTGGCATCATAAGCATCTTTTTGAAAAAGGATTTTACTCTGAGTTGAGAACTGATCTACATTGCTCCATATCATCTTTTTAATTCCTTCAAAAACCAAATATGCTCCTACCATAAAAGAAGGCACTATAGTCAATAACTTCCATTCCTTTCTCAATAAGTAGAAGGCTCCAAATATTACAATAGCCGAAATACCGACGGTTCTTGTAAAGAATAGAAAGTAAAAAAGAGTTGCCATGATGGCCAACATCTTCCAATGAGAACTAATAGTTTCCTTTACGGGTTTATCATTCTCCAGTCTACTAATCAGGATAAGTGAAACCCAAACAAATAGCGCTTGAATTAATACGTACAACGCTTCCGTATAGGTTAAGCTAGCATATTGCAATGCATTAGAGTTTGTTGCATAAATCAACAGAGCTGAAAACAATACTAACCATGAAACTCTATGGCGAAATGCTCTGTATAGAATGTAAACGCTAGTGACAAAAAACACCACGCTTATTAATTTCAAGGCTACAATATTAATCCCGAAAATTGCGATGGGTAGAGCCAAGACCATTGCGTAGAATGGAGCTTGAGATGTGAAGAAATGATTAAAGAAATCTTTAGAGTACTCAAATCCCTGTTGAATGTATGTAGAATCGTCGAGACCCGTTGATATTTTAGCATCAAACATTAGCAAGGACATTAGCAGCGCCAATGCAGTCATCAGTAAACCAATTAATTTATGGCGTTTACCTAAATAATTATCTACTCTAACAAATAATGAATTTCCACTTTGCTCTTTAGGTTTTGCTTTGGTTTCAGCAGGTGCTGACTTAATCTTCTTCTTGCTTTTTTTTCCCATCTAGGTTGCTTTGAGCTCGAACAAATTTAAAACTTTTGGCCTCAGTCTATCATAAAATTGCTAAAATGATACCTTTGCATGCTAATAAATTTAATCATGAAAAAAGCAGCGCTTATTCTATTTGTCTCAATTTTATTTTTAGCTTGTAATCAGCAGAAAGATAATACAGCGAGTGATGGACATCAATCAAACACAATTGACCAATCAGCAGCAGCTATCGATGCTCAGGCATCAGACACAACAGTAAAAAACACAACAGAAGATAACAACATGGATCAAGGATTATTCGCTAAAATTAATACTTCAAAAGGAAGTATTTTAATCAAACTGGAGATGGAGAAGACTCCTTTAACAGTAGCTAATTTTGTAGGTTTGGCTGAGGGTAAAATAGCTAATACAGCTAAACCAGCAGGTGTGCCATATTACGACGGACTTAAATTTCACCGTGTGATTGCTAACTTTATGATACAAGGTGGTGACCCTAAAGGTAATGGTAGCGGTGGACCTGGTTACGCTTTTGTGGACGAGTTTCATCCTGAACTAGTTCATTCTGGCCCTGGAATTCTTTCCATGGCTAATGCAGGACCTGGTACCAATGGGAGTCAATTCTTTATTACTCACTTAGCTACACCACATTTAAACTTTAAACACAGTGTTTTTGGTCATGTGGTTGAAGGCCAAGATGTTGTTAACGCAATAGCACAAGGCGACGACATAGTATCCGTTGAAATCATCAGAAAAGGTGAATTAGCAGAAAAATTTGATGCTAAAGCAGTATTTGAAGATGCAAAATCAAGAGGTTCAGTGAAAGAATCATTGAGATAATGAGAACAGTTGATTCTATTAATTTTCAAAACAAAAGAGCACTAATAAGAGTAGACTTTAATGTGCCTCTTAATGAAAAGTTAGAGATTACAGATGACTCAAGGATGGTGGCTGCATTGCCAAGCATACAAAAAGTTATTGCCGATGGAGGTTCTGTGATTCTAATGTCTCATTTAGGTCGACCAAAAAGTGGTCCTGAAGATAAATTCTCACTTAAGCATTTGGTAGCACATCTCGCTAAGATCACAGCTGCCAAGGTTCTTTTTGCCGACGATTGCATTGGTGAATCCGCTAAGAAATTGAGTCAGAATTTAAAAGCAGGTGAAATCCTTTTACTTGAAAACCTGAGATTCTATACTGAAGAAACGGCGGGAGATTTAAGCTTCGCCAAGCAATTGGCCTCTCTTGGAGATGTTTACGTGAATGACGCTTTTGGCACTGCCCATAGAGCACATGCTTCAACAGCCATAATTGCTCAATTCTTCGAGAATAAATGTTTTGGGAAATTGATGGCTAAGGAAGTTGCCAACGCGAGTAAATTAATGAAAAACCCTGAGCGTCCATTTACTGCAATTGTTGGTGGCGCAAAGGTTAGCGATAAGATCCTCATCATTGAAAATCTCCTCCAAATAGCAGATCATATAATTATCGGAGGGGGTATGGCTTATACCTTTAAAAAAGCCGCTGGTGGGACTATTGGTAATTCCTTATTTGAAGAAGATAGGGTTGAGAAGTGTTCTGAAATCATAGAACAAGCCAAAGCTAAAGGCGTGCAAATACATTTACCTATAGATTCAGTTATTGCCGATCAATTCAGTAATGATGCACAAGCAACAATCTCAGACAGTGATCAAATAGGCGCTGGCTGGATGGGCCTGGATATAGGACCAAAAGCATCTCAAGAGTTCAGTGAGGTCTTGTTGAAATCTAAAACCATACTTTGGAATGGACCAATGGGCGTCTTTGAGATGAGCAGTTTTGAAAAAGGAACCAAAGCAGTTGCACAAGCGGTTGCTGCTGCAACTAAATCTGGAGCCTTTTCACTTATTGGAGGAGGTGATAGCAGTGCTGCTGTAAAGAAATTTGGCTTTACTAATGAGGTTAGCTATGTTTCTACTGGTGGTGGTGCGCTCTTAGAATATTTTGAGGGTAAAGAATTGCCAGGTATTAAGGCTATAGAATCTTAAACCGATTCACAATTATATAAGTGATGCCCGCCCCTACTAGGGATTTAATCACGGCACCGGGGACTAAGTTCAATCCAATAGTAATAATTGGCTCTAGCGTTTTGTGTTGTATTGCCAGTACAGCTACACCCATGACAATTATTATAATGTGAATTAGGACAAAGTAGCTGAATATGTTCTGGAAACTGAAACCAAAATTCTGAACATATGCACTTGCTATAAAACCCAAAAAGAAGCCCAATGAGCCAGAGATGAAATAATCCCAACCGCTTCCACCATTGCTAAATACAGGTGCCCCCAACATGCCGAGAAGGAGATAAAGCCCAATGGCTAAAAATCTCCAATTTCTTTGCATAAAAAAATAAAGTGTTGAAATGAATAGCGTTTGCAAGGTGAATTTGACCTCAAAACCACTGTCTAATGAAATTCTAGCTCCCAATGAAACTAAAACAACAAAAGCAATCACGAGTAGTGATTGCTTTTGCCATAAGGGTGTATTTTGCTTTTTATTTTTTTGAATCTGCATACGCAAATACCTTCTTTAAAAGATCAGTTGTACGAGCAATTGGATCTTCTCTAATTTTATCCTCTTCTTTTTTGATCTCAGTAAAGAGTGCGATCATAGCTCTTTCAGTAACATAATCATTGAGATCTGTAGTTACATTCTTTTGGGTTGCGGTATTATAGAACGTTGAAACATCGGTCCACAAGTCATTTACGTTTAGTTCATCTAGTGCCTCTTTAATCACGGGTCTAAATGATTCTTGAAGCTGAGCTGAAGTCACACGCTTTAAGTAAGCAGTTGCTGCACCGTCTCCTCCGGTAACAATATTGATAGCATCTTGGATAGTCATTCCTTTTATTGCGCTTACAAAAATTGGCTTGGCTTTTTCCATTGCATTTTCTGCGCCTCTATTCATAGAAGTTACAAGCTTGTCGATTTGTTGACCCGCTAATGATCCAACCAATGGTATGCTTCTGATGTCCTGCTCTGCATTTCTCACTTCTTCCGGAAGTAAGACTTTGTATGCAGCGTTTTTAAGGAAACCATCTGTTTGTCCTAAAAACGAAGTTCCATTATTCACTCCAAATTCAAGTGCTTGTTTTAATCCTGAAGCCGCTTCATCTTCTGATATGCTGCCTTCTAATGCGCCAAGTACGTCTCCTGTAGTTGACAATACATTTCCCAACTCTCCGCAGGAAACACTCATGATAGCCACCGAGGCCAATATTAGTATCTTTTTCATAATTTAATTCTCACTAGAGAAATTCAAAAATAGTGCCGTAAGTTTAATTCAATAAAAAACTTTTATAGATTACATCCATAATCTCTGTGCGAACACCTTCTCTTATAAGCTTTTTATTGTCTTGATCTGGATAAACTCGGTTTGATAAAAACACATAAACCAAATCGTACTTGGGGTCAACCCACACCATAGTTCCAGTAAAGCCGGTATGGCCAAAACATTCTCGCGATGCGTAATCCGAGGCTGGATTGATATAGCGTTTATTGAATTCAGGTTTGTCCCAACCTAGACCCCTTCTTGAATCTGAACTTTGTTGTTTAGTAAATTGGTCTACTGTTTCCTTTTTAAAGATTCGCATACCATTGAATTCTCCTCCATTCAATAGCATTTGCATGAGTACGGCTAAAGATTCAGCATTACCGAACAAGCCTGCATGACCAGAGACTCCCCCAAGCATTGCTGCAGCGGGATCGTGTACAAAACCATGAACCAAACCCTGCCTCATATCAGGGCTAAGAGCAGTTGGAATAATTTTAGAAAGGTCAAATTTATTTAGAGGTAGAAATGTCAGATGTGTTAATCCCAAGGGTCTATAAAAGTTCTCAAACACATAGCTATCAAACGCTTCACCTGTAACTCGCTCAATGAGTTCTTTCATAAGTATCATGCCCAAATCGCTGTACTTATATTTTCCTTTAGGACCTAATTCAGATTTATATATTTCATCAAAAATGTGACTCTTATAACTGTCGAGCATATATAGATTGCTCCCTACATAAGTATTATGTGTTGCTGTCGGATACTTTGAAAAAATAGAGTCATATAACTTTTTATCGCTAATAGTTTCATAATAGAAAGGTATCCAAGCTTTTAAACCAGCCTTATGTTGTAACACCATTCTGATAGTGAGATAGCTTTTATTGGTCTCCAATAATTCAGGAAGGTATTTAGCCATATAATCATCGAGTTGAATAATGGAATCTTCAACCAGTTTCATTATGCTTAATGTAGTGGCAGCCACTTTGGTAATCGATGCTAAATCATATAAGTGATCATTTTGTACGCTAATACCATTGGTATAGGTCTGTTTGCCAAAGCTTTTATCGTACACTATTCTTCCATCTTTAGCTACTAGCACTTGTGCTCCAGGGGTAGCGCCTATACTCACGGCTCTATTGGCTATTCTGTCTATTTCTTTTAGTCTAGCTGACGACATTCCAACTTCTTCTGGTGTGGCCGTATTCAGCGCTCCAGTGGGACTAGTTACTATTCCACTTTCAGCTTTGTATTCATTACCAACACTAACGGCAAGTTTTCCATCTACTCCAATAATTCCGTAAATGGCTTGTGCCGCTTTTTCTTGATTAATTGGATTGTCTTCATAGGCCATGAGAACACATTCCTGCTTGCTAAATTTCTTTAGGTTATAGGGGTTACCAAAGTTGACAAATACAGATTTGGTTTTAGATGGTGCTCGCATAACAAAGCTCGATGACGCATCTGTAATTCCATAATTAGGTGGATACTTGCTGGTTGCATGTATACTCACTATTGCCAAATCATATTTGCTAAGCTGATTAAGTACTTGCTCAAAACTGGCATTGCTGCTATTCTTGTTAAGCTGGATAGTTTTTATACTGGTGTATTTTTCTAATGCCTTTTGAAAGTCTGTTTTTGAACCATCACCAATTGCAACGCTAATGATATTCATGCCACTATTTTTATTGAGTGGAATGATGTTGTAATTGTCTTTGATGAGGCAGAGTTGTTTTTCTATCAGTCTATATTCTGTATAACGTGCTGAAGTGCTGTTTAAATCTTGAGTAATATGGTTCTCGTCTAATAATTCAAAGCTATCCAGTCGCAAATCTTGTTTATAGCTGAGAATTTTTAGCACTTTGCCCCAAACATAATCTTCTGATAGTAAGCCACTTACCATAGCTTTCTTTATTAATAAGGTAGCCTTAGGGATATCTCCAGGAGCTAATAATACATCATTGCCAGCTTGTAGGGCTTTGAGTTCCAATTCCCCATCTGGGTGATATTTTGCCACTCCTTGCATATTTAAAGCATCCGTAAATGAAAGTCCGGTGAAACCCATTTCCTTCCTGAGTATTCCATTAATAGCTTTCTCTGATATGCTTACGGCTGTTCGAGGTCTATTGTCTATTGCGGGGATGTATAAATGAGCTGTCATTACCGACTGAACACCTTGATTAATCAAATGTACAAAGGGTTTAAACTCCACATTTTTCAATCGCTCCATGCTGTGATTGATAACAGGAAGATCTTTATGAGAATCTACATCCGTATCTCCATGACCGGGAAAGTGTTTGGCACATGCAATTACATTCATTGACTGTAAACCTGAAGCATATGCCCATCCTTTAGCTCCAACATTTTCGGGGTTTTCACCAAAAGATCTATAATTTATTACGGGATTATTCGGATTGTTATTTACATCGATAACTGGGGCGAAATTGACA
>CBDUMX010000044.1:0-13131 GCA_965368435.1 uncultured bacterium | reverse complement strand
GGTATGAATCTTAGTGGGGGACAAAGACAGCGACTCAGCATTGCCAGGGCTATAGTGAAAAATCCACCTCTACTTATATTAGATGAGGCAACCTCAGCACTGGATACCGAGTCAGAGAAACTTGTTCAAGACGCACTGGAAAAGGTGATGAAAGGAAGAACTAGCATTGTTATAGCACACAGATTAAGCACTATACAAAACGCCGACAAAATAGTGGTGATAGATCAGGGCGAGATTGTACAATCAGGGACACATGCTGAGCTTATGAGCTCCGCTGGTTTGTATAAGAAGTTGGTTGAACTACAGACGTTTAATTAGTGCGATAAGGCACCAATCAAATCGTATTTTGTTATAATATGAACACTGCCGCTTAGGTCTTTAACCAAGACTGCTGGGCAATCTTTATTAATCTGAGACGAGATTTCTTCAAGGCTAGCATTTTGATTTACCAATGGAAATGGCTTTTGCATTACTTCTGAAATACTAGATTTAGTCAACTCAGGATTTTTTAAAAGCTGATTTAACAATTGATGGTCATTTAATGAACCAATAAATTCATTTTGATCATTGACAACCGGCAATTGCGAAATTGCAAATTTTTCCATTTTATCTAGAGCTAGAGATAGTTCATCAGTACCTTTCACAGTAACCAAAGGAAGATCGTGATGGCTTGCTATTAAGTCCATTGCTTGTTTTGGACGAGCATCTAGATAGCCTCTTTCTTTCATCCAATCATCATTAAATGCCTTGCCCATATACCTACTTGCATGGTCGTGGAATAGTACCACAACAATATCTTCTGGTTTAAGTTGGTCTTTAAGCTGGATTATTCCTGCAACTGCGCTGCCAGCACTATTCCCAACCATAATACCTTCTTCTAAAGCTAGCTTACGCTGATAGAGTAAACCATCCTTATCGGTCACTTTCTCAAAAAGATCAATTACACTGAAATCTACACATTCAGGCAATATATCTTCACCGATACCTTCGGTGACATATGGGTAAATTTCATTCTCATCAAATTCACCTGTTTCGTGATACTTCTTAAAAACAGAGCCATAGGTATCAATTCCCCATATTTTAATGTTGGGGTTTTTCTCCTTTAAATATTTGCCAACCCCACTAATAGTGCCTCCTGTTCCAACTCCAACAACAAAATGAGTTATTTTACCTTCGGTTTGTTCCCAAATCTCAGGTCCCGTAGATTCATAGTGGGCAGCGACATTAGATTTATTGTCGTATTGATTCACATACCATGAATTTGGCACTTCATTTCCCAAACGCTTTGAGACAGAATAATAGGAGCGAGGGTCAGTTGGTTCTACGGCTGTTGGACAAACAATGACTTGCGCACCAACTGCTTTAAGCATATCTACTTTTTCCTTACTCTGTTTATCGTTGGTAACGAAAATACATTTATAACCTTTGATAACGGCGGCTATTGCAAGTCCCATGCCCGTATTACCACTGGTTCCTTCTATAATAGTTCCGCCTGGTTTTAGCCGACCATCTTTTTCCGCATCTTCTATCATCTTAACGGCCATTCTATCTTTCACAGAATTACCGGGATTTGTCGTCTCTATTTTTGCTAATACGGTAGCAGGAATATCTTGTACTATCTTATTGAGCTTAACTAAAGGTGTATTTCCAATAGTTTCTAGTATGTTGTTGTAAAACATGGCTGCAAATTTAGTTAAATGCGGTTCATCTAATAGCTTCTAAAGCTCTTTCCATTTTCATTCCTCTGCTTCCTTTAATTAGAAAGCTGGTATTCTGAAAATTGCGTTTTTCCAATGCAGAGCAAAGTTCTTCCATAGAAGCAAATGTTTTAATAGACCGCTGCTCAGACACTCTCTTAAAAGCATCACCTAATAAGAACACTTCCTTGAAATCCAGGGAAATAAATAGGTCGATTATGGCCAAATGTTCTTCATCTGCATGCTTACCTAATTCGAACATATCTCCTAATATTAACACTTTAGCTTTATTCTCTAAATGCTTGAAGTTTTCAATTGCTTTGCTTACACTTGAAGGATTGGCATTATAAGCATCTAACCAAATGCTATTACTGCCTTTTTTAATAATCTGAGATCTATTATTATCCGGTGAATACTCTCTAATCGCTTCGGCAATTATGGATAAATCAACACCAAAATATTCTGCTATGCATATAGCCGCTATTATATTATCCAAATTGTAGTCGCCCATTAGATTAGCGACAAAGGCTGTATCCTTATATTTAAAGCTAATAGACGGTACTAAATTTTCTATTATAGCCGAAGATTTAGAGTATTCAGCCCTGTTTTCAATGGCTCTCGACATTCTACTCAACCATTCATCATCGGAGTTCACAAAAACATGTCCTTCATTCTTGAGCAAAAAATGGTACAATTCACTTTCTTCTTTAGCTACCGCTTCTAAGCTTCCAAATCCTTCTAAATGTTCTTTGCCAATATTAGTTATAATACCGAAGTTGGGTTCGCAAATCCAACACAGCTCTCTAATTTCTCCCGGACTATTAGTGCCTATTTCAATAACAGCAATTTCAGTGTCCTGTGGCATTGTCAAAAGAGTAATAGGCACTCCAATATGATTGTTGAAATTTCCAGCAGTAACATGAGTCCTATACGATTTCTTTAAAACCGCTTCTACCAAGTTTTTAGTAGTTGTTTTACCATTACTTCCTGCAATTGCAATAATTGGAATACTAAATGCCCTTCTATGCATATTAGCGAGGTTTTGGAAGTACCTCAAAACATTGTCGACTTTAATAAGTCGAAGATCATTCCCAACATTTTCATCTACAACAGCATACGAAGCTCCGTCGGATAAGGCTTGTAGAGCATATTTGTTGCCGTTGAAGTTCTCGCCCTTTAATGCGAAAAAAATATCGCCTCTCTGAATAGATCTAGAATCCGTTGAGAATCTAAACCCCTGAGTAATAAAAAGTTTGTAAAATTTATCTAATTCCAAGCTCGAGCTGTGTTAATGATGCAACAAAAGTGCTATTTTAGTGGTCAATACCTAAACTTCCGCAATGAAAAAAGTACTCATACTATCCACCATTCTTTTCTTCGCCTTTCAATCTTCAGCACAACTTTTTACTATAGACTATAGCCCAATCTTTAGACAGGCCGATAGTAGCGTGTTGAAATTGGCCCTTGCGGGAGGGTTAAACCAGCCTCAATTTTCAAATATTGATTTGAACGGAGATGGCAAATTAGATTTATTTGTTTTCGACAGATCAGGAAATAAACCATTGTGTTTCATTGCAGAAGTAAATAATGGAGTAGTGAGCTATTTCTATGATCCGCAGTATGAGGAATTATTTCCTCTAGCTCGAGAATTCATGTTCTTGCATGATTATAATGGAGACGGTTTGCCAGACATTTGGTCTTATGGCTACCTTGAAAACAAGGTGCAATTGTATAAGAACACCAGCACTACAATTCCAAATTTCACTTACACTCAGAATTTAAGAGCATATAATTTCGATAATCCCCCATTTGACACTTCAGACTTCGTGCAGTTTAAAGGCAACTTTCCAGATATTGTAGATATGGATGGTGATGGAGATCTAGACTATGTGAGCAATATCGCTTACTGTGGGTCCAATATTACCTATTATAAAAGCGTGAATGAAGAATTTAATATAGGCTATAATAAATTGGATTTTGAAATTCCAGATTACTGCCTTGGCAATGTAGGAGAAGACGGAATTACCGTTGTTCTCAATAAGAAATGTGATTATCAAAGAAACTACAGAAGCAAAAAACATTGCGGTGTAAAGACCTTGGGCTTCTTTGACAATGACAATGACGGAGATATGGATCTGTTTTTCGGAACGTCTGAACAACCATCGGATCCTATTTATTTTTTAGAGAATGGCAAATCAGATCTAGGTATGGCTATTGACACATTCATCCGCTTAGACTCGGCTTATTTTCCTCAAGCGGTAGAAAGCCTTATACCTGTGGCACCTGCTAGTTCTTTTGTTGATGTAGATCTGGATGGAGAACTTGACTTGATTTTGAGTACTAATGAGTTACTAACCGGAGATTATCCTGTTATGCAAACTAATAATGTTCTCTATTTTAAAAACAATGGGACAACTACTAATCCAGATTTTCAATTTCAGCGAAATGACTTTCTTAATGGCGATATGATAGATTTTGGAGCACATACTGCACCAACTTTTGTAGACCTAGATGGAGATATGGATTTAGATTTGATTATAGGAACCAATGGCGACGATTATATCACCGGCGATACCACCTATCATTTAGTCTACTTTGAGAATATCGGCAGTCAAACTCAAGCCGACTTCATACTTCGAGACGCCAATTATCTAGACATCAAACAATACAAATTAAAATATTTGCATCCGTGCTTTGCAGATGTTGATGGCGACAATGACCCGGATTTATTCATAGGGAAATTAGATGGGACTATTAACTTTTACGAGAATACTGGCAGTTCAACCTCACCAGCCTTCACACTGTCTTCTACAAATTACCTAAACACCAGCATTGGAGAGCTATCTGCTCCATATTTTTACGACATAGACAATAATGGCACTCTTGACTTATTTATTGGAGAATACGATGGAAACATCAACTACTATCAAAATCAAGGCACTAGTAATAATCCAAGTTTTGTGTATGTAACTGATAGTTTTGGAGGCATGTTGACCAATGAGTTAATACCTCAGACAATTATAGATCCGAACAGAGGCGTTATAGACACTATGGTGTTCAACTACTTCGGTAATTCTACTATGGGCATAGGCAAATTGAACAATGATTCAATGGCCTTTATTACTGGTGGATCTGACGGAAAGTTGAGAATCTTTATAATTCCGAGTGATCTGAATTCTCAATTTGAACAAGATTCTAGCCAAACCTATAATAATTTCACTCAATCAATATATATCAAAGACTGGGGTGCATTGACGGTGCCAGCTGTTGGAGATCTCGACAATGATGGATATGCTGATGTGTTGGTTGGAAATAATAGGGGTGGAGTGCATTATTTAAACGGAAGAAATACGGTGAGCGTAAATTCTAAAAAGCTTGAGATAAAAAGATTTAGAATTCATCCAAACCCAAGTTCAGGTGTCTTAAATATCTCACTGGACAACAATTTAGAGTTTGCATATAAAATTTTAGATGTTAACGGCAGAATAGTGCAGGAAGAGCCAAGACAGATTGGAAGTTTAATTCAACTTAGCCCTGAATTGAACAATGGCTTGTACTTCTTACAATTGTCGACAAAAGATAATAATTATTCAATTGAGAAATTCGTGATTCTAAGATAATTGCATCTTATTTTGCGAAGCAATTGAATGAAAGAAATTAATGATTATGACATAGTCATTATTGGTGCGGGCCCAGCAGGCATAAGTGCTTCTATGCATCTATGCCAGTTAAAAATTAAGCATGTACTTATAGATAAAGCTGTATTCCCACGCGATAAAATTTGCGGGGATGCAATCAGCGGCAAAGTAAGTTCTATACTTAAAAATTTACATCCGGATATATTAACTGATATCAATGCTCAATCCGAGCGTTATATGCCAAGTTGGGGCGTTATATTTTCAGCCCCAAATGGAGATGAAGTCTCTATACCGTTTAAGCATAAGCCTCAAGAAACAGACTTTAGTCCAGGCTATATAGTTAAGCGGCTTGACTTTGATTCATTACTGTTAGATTATCTGGATGCTGAATATGTGAATTTCCTTCAAGGGCAAAAGGTATTGGATGTAGAATTGAGGCAAGAACAAGCCACAGTAAGAACAAAAGAGTATACTATTAACTGTGAATTAGTGCTGAGTGCCGAAGGAACTAATGGTATAGTGGCTAAGAAGTACAATAACTATACATTAGAACAAGATCATTTCTGTGCGGGCTTAAGAGCCTACTACCACGGCATTAAAGATTTGAGCGAAGAAGGTTACATAGAATTGCATTTTGTCAAAGAATCATTACCTGGTTACTTTTGGATATTTCCATTGCCCAATGGAGAAGCAAATGTTGGGATAGGAATGTTAAGTAGTTATATCTCAAAACACAAAGTTGACCTCAAAGACTTGATGGTAGATGTAATTAATAGTGAGAAATTTAAATCCAGATTTGAAACAGCAGAACTCAAAGGAACTATCAAAGGCTGGGGATTACCATTGGGCTCAAAGCGCAGGCCCTTACAGGGGAACAGATTTATGCTTTTAGGTGATGCTGCGTCTTTAATAGATCCATTTACAGGCGAGGGCATAGGAAATGCCATGATCAGCGGGAAAATAGCAGCAAATGTTATTGCATCAGCCTATGAATCACAGGACTTAGATTTAGGTACACTTCAAGATTATGAAAAATTGGTATACAATAAGCTGTGGTCTGAGCTGCGTTTAAGCAGGATAATGCAAAAACTGATTCGTTATCCTTGGTTGTTCAATTGGATAATTCGTAAAATAAAGAAGAATGATGAGCTAAAGAAAACCATCACTTTTATGTTTGAAGATGTTAATTTAAGAAAACAGTTCTCAAGTCCAGCTTTTTACTTGAGATTATTATTCAATAAGGCTTGATCTAAATCGAGTTTGTTGATTACCTTCATTGGTCCTCCGCAATAAGTAGAATGACAGCTTTTACAAGCATTTATCGACTCCTGATAGTAATAAGCCTGAGAATCGCCGCGTTCAATGCCCTTTAGTTTATCCATGTATACTCTGGCCATTTGCTGATAAGCACTGTCTTTATGCTCATCTCGTGTGCCTTTTCTCTTGGGAAGTTCGTATAATACCTTGGGTACTCTAATTGTATCACCTCTAGAAATTTTAGTTTGAGATCTCTTGCTAAAAACCACCATTCTACGCATGAGTTGCGACATTGGACTAGGTTCATACATATCTGCCTTATTGTCCTTTTGAGAACAGGCAAATATTGAAGTACTCAAAATTGCTAGGATAAGAAATTTCTTCATTATTGAATGATTACTCCCTCAGCAATAAAATTGAAATCAACCTTTTCTTGAGTAATCGCGTCGATTTCTTCTTGACTTTTATTGGAATCTTTGGCCTTTTCTTTTAAATCGGCAACAGATGTTACAGCTTTATAAGCGACTCCTGATATAACAGCATGGTGATCTGCAGAATTTTTCGGAACAAAGAATCCATAATCTTTAAACGTAACTACCAGTGATTGATCATTACCCATGTCCATAGACATCCAGCACCCTTTTGCTTGACAAACAGAAGATATCATGCCCTTAACTTTAAGATCTACAGTATCTCCACCATTAAGTAGCTGTGCTATTTCGGTAGCGGGTACTGCTCCTTCAGCATTTATTGTTGAATCTCCGTATGTACCAGCTATTTCAGTTGATTCGCCGCTAGAATTGCATGCAATAAGACTGACAATCAAACAAAGCCCTAAAAGTATATTCTGTTTCATAAAGCAAATTTATTTCTTAAAATCATTTAATTGAATCTTATTTTCACAGAAGCCGTGTTCGTGTTCTTGATTGGAAGCAACAACTATGATTTGCGAATTGCAATAACTCTCAATAGTCTTTTGATACCATTCTATATTGGCACTATCAAAATTAGTGCATGGTTCATCTAAGAATAGGATAGGAGTGTCTGTAAAGAGGGCCAAAGCCAGTTTTATTTTATTCTTTAGCCCTGATGACAATTTCATATAAACTTTGTCCAAATAGGCATTTAACTCACAAATGCTGACGAATTGATAAGTGCTCACTTTGTTCTTTTTAAGTGCGAAGTGAAAGTCGATTAAATCCCTTACTGTAAACTCATTAAACAGTTGCATTTCTGGACTTGAGAAGCTGTAGTAATTATAGAAATCTAGAATTTCAATAGAGTCCTTTTCTGTACGAATAACTAGTTCACCTTCAGTAGGCTCAAGCATAGCTGCAATTATCTTTAACAGGGTGCTTTTACCTGAAGAATTTGGTCCTAGGATAGCATAACGCTGATTGGGTTTAAAGGTATAATTGAACTCGGTAAAGAGGAGTTCGTTTCTGAATTTCTTGGCAATATTACTGCAGTGAATCTCCAAATTATCTAGAGATATAGCCTTTCATAATTCCTCTATCCGAGTCTTTGATGAAACTAATAATCTCATCTCGCTCCTTGGTAGCAGGCATTTCAGTTTCGATTTTACTTATTGCTTTTGCATTATTAAGTCCTCTTAGGTAGAGAATTCTATAAATCTCTTGAATCTCGGCGATTTTTTCTGATTCAAAACCTCTACGTCTCAATCCAATACTGTTAACGCCTTCATAAGAAAGAGGTTCTCTCGCTGCTTTAGTGTAATGGGGGACGTCTTTACGCACTAACGATCCTCCAGAAATCATCACATGTTCTCCGATTTTTACAAATTGATGCACAGCGCTTAAGCCCCCTAGTATGGCAAAATTACCGACCTCCACATGACCGGCGAGCTGTACAGCATTAGCTAGAATGACATTATTCCCCAAATCGCAGTCGTGAGCTATATGGCTGTAGGCCATGATTAGGCAATTATTACCAATTTTGGTGGTACCCGTAGCTTTAGTTCCTCTATTGATGGTGACGCATTCCCGTATAGTGACATTATCACCAATTTTAACACTGGTCATTTCGCCATCAAACTTCAAATCTTGTGGTACTGCTGATATCACTGCTCCTGGAAATATTCTACAGTTCTTACCAATAATTGCGCCTTCCATAATAGTAACATTGGAACCAATCCAAGTCCCTTCACCAATTTGAACATTCTTATGTATAGTTACAAAAGGTTCAATTACTACATTATCTGCAATGTCTGCACCAGGGTTTACGTATGCTAGTGGTTGAATCATATTACTTGTTTTGAACTATTTGAGCCATCATTAAAGCCTCTGATACCAGCTTGTCACCAACATAGGCTTCACCTTTCATTATGCACAATCCGCGTCGCACTGGAGCTGTTAATTTCATTCGAATTTTTAAGGTATCACCCGGAACTACTTTGTCCTTAAATTTTGCATTTTCGATTTTAACAAAATAGGTACTCCATTGCTTTGGATCTTCCTTATCAGCAAGCACTAATACTCCACCAGCTTGTGCCATGGCTTCTAATTGCAGAACACCTGGCATTAAAGGTTCATCTGGAAAGTGCCCTTGAAAGAAGTACTGATCACCTGTTATATTTTTGATTGCTATAACTTCCTCATCGGTAAGTTTAACTACCTTATCAACCAAAAGGAATGGATGTTTGTGCGGAAGTATTTGAGCAATTTCTTTATGTCCGAATACAGGAACCACATTGGGATCGTAGTCGGGAACATTGCTGTCCTTCTTAGAATTTTTTCTTTCCTGCTCTATCACTCGTTTAATTTTTTTAGCAAATTCAACATTGGCTTTATGCCCAGGTCTTGCTGCCATAATATGTGCTTTTAAAGGCACACCAACCAAAGCTAGATCACCTACCATGTCCAAGAGTTTGTGCCGCGCTGGTTCATTGTGAAATCTGAGGCTTACATTGTTCAGTATTCCTTCTTTTCTCACCTCAACCTTTTCTTTATGAAACAATTTAGCAAGATGTTCCATCTCGCTATCATCAATTTCTCTGTCAACTATAACTATAGCGTTGTTTAAATCACCGCCTTTAATGAGGTTGTTTGCTAGCAGCGTCTCCAACTCATGCAAGAAGCAAAATGTTCTGCAGTTAGCTATTTCATCTTTAAACTCACTCATTTTAGTGATAGAGGCATTTTGGCTTCCTAGAACGGGTGAATTATAATCGACCATCACCGTAAGCCTATACTCGCTCACAGGCAGCGCCATCATTTCCACTCCTGAATCATCCATATAGTTGATTCTATGAGGAATTTCAAAGTACTCGCGTTCCTTTTTTTGTTCTACGATTCCCGCTTCGAGTAATAGTTCAACAAAAGGCATAGAACTTCCGTCCATTATAGGCGTTTCTGGGCCATCCAATTTTATTAGAACATTGTCTATTTCTAAGCCAGCTAAAGCCGCTAATACGTGCTCTACAGTGTTTACCCTTGCTCCATTGTCTTCTATTGTTGTTCCTCTAGAAGTATCGACTACAAGGTCTGCATCTGCCTTTACCTTAGGCTCGCCTTCAATGTCTGTACGTTGAAACACATAACCGTGATCCTCAGGAGCTGGATCAAAGGTTAAGGTTACTTTCTGCCCTGTGTGTAATCCTACACCAGAAACTGAAATGCTTTTGTTTATTGTTGTTTGGAGTTTCTCCATTTATTCTGACTTGTTTATTTCCTTTTCAACAGCTCTTAATCGCTGTTCAATATCTGGAAGATTTTTATACAATACTCTTGATCGCACTGATTTGCTTAATGGTAGGTGAGGAGTATCTGTAAATTTACCTCCTTCTTCTTTAATTGTATTGGAAACCCCACTTTGAGCGCCAATTTGCACTTTATCAGCAATGCTGATATGCCCGGTAATACCTACTTGTCCAGCTATAATACAGTAGTTTCCAACTTTAGAACTCCCAGAAATACCTGTCTGAGCGGCTACCACAGTGTGTTTGCCTATTTCTACGCCATGGGCAATCTGAATTAAATTATCAATCCTGCATCCCTCTTCAATAAGTGTACTGCCCATATTGGCTCTATCAATACTGCAGTTAGCACCTATCTCTACATTGTTCTTTATTACTACATTGCCAATTTGAGGGATTTTAATATAGGTACCGTCGGGGAGTGGCGCATGTCCAAAACCATCTGATCCAATAACCGTACCACTGTGCACTATGCAATCATTCCCTATATGGCAGTTGTAGTAGATGGAAACATTTGAATATATTCGGCTATTACTGCCGATACTACAATCCTCATAAATAGTGGCATTAGCATAGATCTTCGATCCCTCGCCGATTTTTACATTCTTTCCTATAAATGCGTGAGGTCCAATGTAAACATCATTGCCAATTTGAGCTGTAGGATCAATATGTGCAGTTTTATCTATTCCCGTATTCGGGTCTTTATAATCAAAGAGTTCAATAAGGACTTGGCAAAAAGAGACATAAGGCATGTCGCATTTTATAACTGTTTTACCATTAGGAATATCTGCTGTATCCTTGTCAATTATTACAGCACCTGCCTTAGTTTCAGCCAGATAATGTATGTATTTCTTATTCGATATGAAGCATAAATCCGTGTCATTGGCTTCTTCTATCTTGGCAACATTAGTAATCAACTTATTGCCATCGCCAATGAGCTCACCTCCAACTAATTTTGCAATATCTTGTGCTGTATAACTCACCAAATTTGGGCAAAAGTAACTATTTAGGGTAGCTTATAAAATATTTGATTGTGGGCTTTTCATCTTCTAAAAAAGTATAGGTTTCAGCAGCCTTAGCTATATCATTTATAGTACCATCTTTATACAATATATTTATCTGCTCACTTTCTGAAGAATATGTACTGTTTGCAAGGTCTCCTCTGTAAACAAATGATTTGGCATCCTCGGCAGAAATACCGAGCTTTTTGCTGATAGAAGTAATATGTTTTGATTCTTCTTCAGCGCTAAATGCTTCATTGCTTATTTTAATCTTGGGCAAGTTTCTATTAATTAGCATATCACATAGGGTGGCTAAAACAACATCACCGGAGTTCTGCCAGACTTTTATTGCACTTACTATATCTGAATCATCAAGCTGACTAAACTCTTCTAAAACTCTAGGGTTTTCTTTCAAATCTTTCAAACTAATATTCTGAGATAGGAAAAAGAGGAGAGAAGGTGTTCCAAATAATGTTAGACCTTCGGTTATTAATCTCTTTGCACGTCTCAAAATACTCAACATCACTTGATCGGCAGCTAACGAGGTTTTATGTAAATAGACTTGCCAATACATAAATCGTCGAGCCATTATGAATTTCTCTATAGAATAAATGCCTTTTTGATCAACTACTAGATTATCATCAAAAACATTAATCATTTGAATAATCCGCTCTAAGCCAATAGTACCTTCAGATACACCAGTATAAAAACTGTCTCTGCGCAAGTAATCTAGCCTATCCATGTCTAATTGACCAGAAATTAGCTGATGCAAGAACTTTTTGTGATAGCTACCTTTAAATATTTCAATGGCCATTGTTAACTGCCCCCCAAACTCTTCATTCATGGTATTCATCATAGATAGTGAAATATCTTCATGATCAACCTCATTGAGAATAGAGTGCTCAAGACTATGAGAAAAAGGACCGTGTCCAATGTCGTGTAAAAGTATGGCAATCAGCGTATTGCGTTCTTCTTCTTGATTGATTTCAATCCCTTTACTTCTCAGGCTCTCTATTGCTTTTGAGCTTAGATGCATTGCTCCTAGGGCGTGTTGAAACCTGGTATGCAGCGCTCCCGGGTAAACTAAATTGCTCCAGCCCAATTGCTTTATTCTTCGCAATCGCTGAAAATAAGGGTGAGCAATGATATCGAATATCAATTCGTGCTGTATGCTGATAAAGCCATAAACAGGGTCGTTTATTATTTTCTTTTTATTTAACTGCAACTTTTTTGAGATAATAGAGTTGTTAGTAGATAATTCCGCTTCTTATGAAGTTTAATTATAATTCCTTTGCAAATTATATAAATATTCGCCACTTGATAAGCAAACACCTTAATTGATACTATGAGTGATATAAAAATACTTTGGGCCGACGATGAAATAGACCACTTAAAAGCGCATTTACTTTTTCTAGAAGAAAAAGGATATGAGGTGGAAACGGTAAACAATGGCTTAGACGCGGTAGAAAAAGTTGAAAATACTCATTATGATCTTATATTTCTAGATGAAAATATGCCTGGCATTAGTGGGCTAGAGGCATTAAAAAAGATCAAGGCGAAAGATGGTCAAGTTCCTATTGTAATGATTACCAAAAATGAAGAGGAGCATATTATGGAAGACGCTATAGGATCGAAAATAGCTGACTATCTTATTAAGCCAGTAAACCCTCGACAAATACTGCTGACCATAAAGAAACTAACCGACAATAAGCGTTTAATCACAGAATCTGTAACTCAAAGATATCAGCAAGATTTTAGAACAATCGGCTTGGATTTAATGGATAGACTCGACTGGAAACAATGGGTTGAAATGTATAAGAAAT
>CBDUMX010000043.1:0-13209 GCA_965368435.1 uncultured bacterium | reverse complement strand
CAATACGATAGGGAAGTAATGGCAGTACCGGGAAGTATTGGCTCCGAAACTTCGAAGGGTTGTAACCAACTGATAAAAAACAATCAGGCGCATTTGCTGGAGTCGGCTGCTGACTTAGTTAAGCTCATGAATTGGGAGGACGATAAACCAAGAGTAGTTCAGCAGCAACTTTTTGTTGAGCTCAACAAGCGCGAGAGAGATGTGTTAGATATAATTAAAGGCAACGGAACCATAGAACTGCAAAAGCTGGTGGTAGAATGTAAGAAGTCTAGTACAGAACTTGCGGCAATTTTATTGGAGTTGGAACTAAAAAATTGTATTTATTCGCTGCCCGGAATGAGGTATAAGAGCAGATGAGCAATTTGAAAAATATCAAGCGGTCAGATTTTGATTTCGAACTCCCAGATCAGTACATAGCAAAGTATCCTTTGCCCCAGCGTGATGAATCGAAATTATTAGTATATCGAAACGCTGAGATTGAAATCAATAGCTTTAAGAATATTGATACTTACCTAGATCAAGACCATCTGCTAATCTTTAATGAAGCTAAAGTAATACCTGCTAGGCTCTATTTTAAGCGCGCAACGGGAGCTGTAATTGAGGTTCTACTCTTAGAACCTATTATTCCAGCCAATTACGAGCAAGTGTTTAAATCAACAGAGGTTGTAAGCTGGAAGTGTATCATTGGCAATTTAAAAAAGTGGAAAGAAGGAGAAGTGGTTTTTTGTCGGCTTAATGATGAGCTCAACTTAAGCGCAACTATAGTGGATAGGGAAGAGAGAATAGTTGAATTTAGTTGGGATGGGGATCAGAATTTCTTGTCGATAATAGAAGTAGCAGGCAATTTGCCAATTCCTCCTTATTTGAATAGGGCAACTGAGGAGAGCGATTATAATAACTATCAAACCATTTTTGCCAAAAACGACGGTTCAGTTGCTGCTCCAACGGCAGCACTGCATTTTACCGATGCTGTTTTAGACAGTTTGAAAGCAAAAGGGGCAGAGAGCGCAAATTTGACTTTGCATGTAGGTGCTGGTACCTTTTTGCCCATTAAGGATGATAATGTAGTAGATCATCCTATGCACCGAGAGATGTTTGAAGTTTCAAAGGCGACATTGAGAAGGCTGCTGTCGACTACCAAACGCATTGCCGTTGGGACTACCAGTTTAAGAGTATTGGAAAGTCTCTATTTCATTGGTCAACAAATAGCTCAGAAGGGAGATTTTACATGTATAGGAAAATTAGAGCCTTATAATGAGGAGCATGTATTATCCTACGAAGAGTCGATACAGAAAATATTGGACTACCTAGATTTAAAGCAGTTGGATACTTTGTACGGAGCAACTGAGATATTAATACTTCCTGAGTATCGATTGAAAAGTGTAGTTGGCTTAATCACCAATTTCCATTTACCAGAAAGTACATTATTAATGTTGGTAGCAAGTGCAGTGGGAGATGCTTGGAAAGAAATATATCATCGCGCCAAAGAAGAAAACTTCCGTTTCTTGAGTTATGGCGATAGTAGTTTGTTGTTTGTGGATTAAGATTAATTTTGTGCACTCTAAGGGGGATTAGCTCAGATGGCTAGAGCGTTTGACTGGCAGTCAAAAGGTCACCGGTTCGATTCCGGTATTCTCCACTAAAGTATCAGGCCCCGATTAGGGGCTTTTTTTGTGAGTTACTATGTCTACATATTAAGAAGCGAAAAGACAGGTACGTATTATGTCGGACAAACAGAAAATTTGGAGCTCCGTGTTGCACGACATAATAGAGGCGTTGTAAATGCCACCAAGTCTCGCAGACCATGGGTGCTTGTTTATTTAGAACGATTCGAATGCAGATCAGATGCAGTTAAAAGAGAGCGTCAAGTTAAAGGCTGGAAATCACGAGAAGCAATAGAGCGATTGATTTGTAAAAGCGATTGACTGGTCCCGATAAAACAGAAATCTTCGATTTCATATTTTATCGAGGATCCTCGATAAAGGGCAAATTGAAAATTTGCAATTTATCGGGACAGTCAAAAGGTCACCGGTTCGATTCCGGTATTCTCCACTAAAGTATCAGGCCCCGATTAGGGGCTTTTTTTGTGAGGTATTGTACATCTATTCAATGTCTAAACAACTAAAAATTAAAATCCGACGGTAATTCGATTGTCTAGAATGTAAACTCAATTGTCAGCTTTTCATGACATTTTACCCTTACAAATCAAGGTGAAATGCTAAAAAAAGCGTAGTTTGCTAGTCAGTATAAACCTTGTTATCGAAATTATGGGTGAAATTAGGGGGCAATTTACCTGGAATGGCATTGATCTTGACGCATTGCGGCATGTAATGGATGAGCCTGCTGATCAAGCAGTTCTATCACTTTACGAATCTAAATCTATGCACCATCTGAGAGCATTACTTACAGATATGTCTGAAAACGACTCAGCAGTACCTGAAGAATTGCCTACCATAATGCACGATTTCGTTAAAGATGAATTAGAGTTTCAATTTTCTGATTATGATATTGAGATGTTCAAGAAATCTCATCACATCTGGAAGGAAAAAGGAATGAAATTCTGTTTCGTGCTCTTCTTTCGCTCTCTTCCCTATACCTATATGGCCGAAAAGCCTGCTAATGTATTGAGAATGACAAAATTGCTCATTGAACAACCTGAAAGAAGGGTGTTTGAAACGGCTCAGTTTGTGTTTGATGTGATGGATGAAAACTGGTGGGAGCCCGATAAAAGAGGAATACTTACTGCCCTAAAAGTTAGAATAATGCATGCCTCTATGAGGCATATCATACTCGATAAAGACGGTGGTGAAAAATGGGATGAGGAATGGGGTATGCCCATTAGCCAAGAAGATCTCGTTGCCACAAATCAGACCTTTTCCCTAGAATTTTTTAAAGGAATAGAGTATTTAGGTGATAGCTTAAGCGAAGAAGAGCAAATTGCTTGGTTCCATACCTGGAAGCGTATTGGCCAATTAATGGGAGTTCAAGATAATCTCCTATGTAAAGACATTGAAGAAGCGTGGAGTCTCCAAGATGCCATCTACAACCACCTCTTTCACGATGAAAACTATTCTGGGGTAACTCTAAGCAAAGCTCTGGTTGAAACAATGGCTCATTTTATGCTTACACCAAAATTTGTGCTCCTTCTCATGAGGAAAATGCTGGCGGATGATAAATACCCAGAGTGTTTCAACAAAATGTTGGAACCTACTTATGGTAAACTTTATCCGGAAGTATTTCACAAACCGGAAACAGCGGAAGAAAAAGCTAAACACGATGAATTGCTGAGATCTCATTTTCACGAGCATCTTAAAGAGTATCACGGTAAGGTTTCAGAACACAGACAAAAACAAAAAGCTAGCATGCCTAAGCTATCGCTTAAAGCGCGATTCATTTCGCTTTTCATCAGAAAACCCAAAAGAAGAAGACATTTACTTGATCTACATCTAGACATCTTTCACAATCTGCTGCATCACGAAGATGGAGAGACTCCTGTTGACAGACTGGAAGAAGAAATGATCAAAACGGCCATGTCGGCTATTGGAGGCATTATGGTGAGCGTACTCTCTGTGTATTTCCGCGACGGAAAGAAAACTGGATTTAGAATTCCAGATAACCTTAAAGATCACTGGGCATTAGAATAAGATTATGGAACCTGTATATAAAGAATCTATAGTAAAGTATTATGATAATACACGACTGGATTATCGCATACTGTGGTTAAATAGAAGAAATAGATCTGTGCATTTTGGGTTCTATAATGATGAAATAAGCTCTCATGATGAAGCTCTACTCAATCTAAATAGAGAGCTGGCCAAAAGAGTGGATGTTAAAGACGGAGACATTATCCTTGATGCGGGATGCGGACAAGGAGGTAGTGCTTTTTGGCTAGCTGAAAACTATAAAGTAAATGTTAGTGGTATTACCCTAGTTCCACATCAAGTTAAAATCGCCCAAAAAGAGGCTAGAAAGAGAAAAGTGGAAACACTGACAAACTTTAGTGTCCAAGACTATACCAATACTCAGTTTAAAGATGAATCCTTTACTGTTATTTGGGCTTGCGAAAGCATGTGCCATGCTGAAGACAAGTCAAAATTCTATGAAGAAGCCATGCGTTTGCTTAAACCAGGAGGTAGGCTAATATGCGCTGATTATATTAGAGCTAAAAGACCACTGTTGAAGCAAAATGAACAATTGTTACACAGCTGGTTAGATGGATGGTCCATAAAGGATTTAGACACTTATGATGAGCACCTTGAGCATGCGCAAAATGCCGGATTTTGTGATATTGAAATTGAAAATGTTACGGAACACACTAGACCATCTCTAATGCACCTCCATTCAATGTCGACTAAATTATTGACCTTTGGTAAAATGCTAAAGGCTATAGGACTTCGAAATGAAATAAACCATGGAAATCAGCTCGGCTCTATAAAGCAATTCGAAGCTTTAGAAAGTCGATTGTGGTATTACGGAATAATTTCTGCCTATAAAGGCCTAAAATGAAAGGAACAGATTCATATACTGAACCAGAAGAATATATCTACGGTGATTTACTCTATAAAAACGATAAACACCAGGTAATTAAAGCACAAAGGCGCAGTGATGGCTCAACTGTTGTAATGAAAAGAGCTAGATCTACCGGGGGCCATATTCGAGAACTATCAAAATTAGGGCACGAATACGAAGTTCTCAGAGATATCAAACACGAAGGGGTGCCTGTTGTCTATGACCTCTTGCACAATTCAGATTCAATTACTTTAGTACAAGAATACTTTGAAGGTGCTACTCTAAACGAAATACTGTTTAAAGGTAGATTAGACCATGATACAGTATTTGATATTGCTATTCAATTGGCTAAAATCTTACTGCACCTGCATGAGAATGGTATAGTGCATAAAGATTTAAATTCTTCAAATGTCATATTAGACAAGCATGGCAAAATAAAACTGATCGATTTTGGTATATCTACAAATCTGCATTTCGAACAAAATGAATCAGTATTAATTGACCATATTGAAGGTACTCTTACCAATATAGCACCTGAACAGACTGGAAGGACTACATATTCTATAACGCATAGCTGCGATCTATATTCATTTGGTATACTGCTTTATGAATTACTTACTGGTAAACCTCCCTTTGATTCTGCGGACCCTCTGGAAATTATACACTTTCACCTTTCCAGAAAACCAATTCCCTTGAGTAAAGTGCTGGCAGAAGTACCCGAAGGGCTGGAAGCTGTGCTTGGACACCTATTGGAAAAGAATCCCGACGATAGATACCAAAGCGCAAGAGGACTAATACACGATCTCGAAATAATTTCTGATGCCTATAAGAATAAAACAGCACTTGGCGACTTTGTAGCTGGTGCCCACGATACTATAGACCAATATCGGCAAACTCAAAAACTCTATGGTCGGCAACTTGAAATAGAAACACTGCTCGGATTCTATAAGCACTTAGATGAACTAAAATCAATGCTAGTTCTGGTAAGTGGATACTCAGGTGTAGGTAAATCTGCCCTCATCAGTAATATTAAATATCCCATAATTCAGGATAGAGGAATATTTATAACGGGTAAATACGATCAGTTCAAACGAAATATTCCTTACTACGCCTTTATTGAGGCATTTCAGCAACTCATTAAAACCATGCTCTCTGAATCTGAGGAGAAAATGGTAGAATGGCGCAACAGAATAAAATTTGCAATAGGAGAAAATGGAGCACTGATTACTGAAGTAATACCTCAACTTACTAAAATCATAGGCAAACAAGAGGATGTAGTAAAACTGCAACCCGCAGAACAAGAAGCCAGATTTAATATGGTGCTCTTAGATTTTGTTTATGCATTTTCATCAAAACACAGTCCACTAGTCATTTTTCTAGACGACCTACAATGGGCCGACCTCCCTTCTTTAAACCTCATAAAAATGATTTTAACTAATCCAAGGAAAGAGGGAGTAATGATACTTGGAGCCTTCAGGGACAATGAAGTTGAAGCATCCCACCCTTTGAGAATTACATTAAATGAGTTAGAGGCTCAAAGCGCAAATATCAATGAAGTAAAACTTCAAGCACTAACCCAAGAAAACACATCTCAGATTACAGAGGATTCCTTCGGTATGTCAACCCCTGCAGCTCAGAGTTTAGGTCAATTAGTCTATGCCAAAACACAGGGAAATCCATTCTTTATCAATAGATTTCTAAAAGCGCTATACGACAATAAATTGCTCAAAAAGCAAGCCAATGGAGAATGGAAATGGGATGAAGATAAAATTGTTCAATTAGAGTATACAGATAATGTTGTCGACCTGATGATTGAAGAGTTGACAGACCTACCCGATGAGAGTCAACAACTTATTAAACACGCATCTGTGCTAGGTAATACTTTTAATCTTAGAGACTTAGCTGTTATTTCGGATTTTAGTCAAGCTCAAGTTTTTAAAAGGCTAAAGGCTGCAATTAAAGGCGGTTATATATCTCCATTAGACAAGAAATACAGAACAATATCTCTGCTTGAACTACAAGAAAATGAAGATATCAAGCGCCTCGACGCCAATTCTAATTCATACTTCAAATTCACTCATGATAAAGTACAACAAGCGGCCTATTCACTTATATCCGACTTTGAAAAGGCTAAAGTTCACTTACAGACGGGTAGAATTTTACTGCAAAACACCAGTACAGAAGAACTGCAAGAGGATGTGTTTGAATTACTCAATCACTTTGAAATTGGCAAACAATACCTCACTGAAAAAAAAGAAAGACTTGAAATAACTAAACTTTGCTTAGTAGCAGGAGTTAAAGCTAAAGATTCTACCTCATATGACTTAGCGGTTCGCTTTCTCAATATGGCGAAAGACCTGTTGGGAAAAGGCAGTTGGCACGGAGAGTATGAATTGACCTTTAAGGTGATGTCAGAATTAGGAGAGTGCGAGTATTTGAACAATAATTCAGAAAAAGCTGAATCCTACTTCCAGGAAGTCTTAAGCCATGCTAAAACCCGTTATGAAAAACTTCAAATAAAATATGTTCACTCTTCGCTGTATCTCAAAATAGGAAATACCGCTGAATCATTGAGGATTGGCCTTGAAGCAGTTAAACTTTACAACCTCAATTTCCCATCAAAGCCCAAAATTATTGAACTGGCGGCGGCCTTTGCAATGCTCAAGTATATCTTTTTGTTTTCAACCAAATACAGAAAACAAGAATCCCTATTCAATATTAAGGATTGCACGGATGAAGAAATAATAGCTCTCAATAAATTCTTAATTGATTTAGCTACTAGCGCCTATCAACAAGATCAAAACCTCATGATGTTGGTGTGCTTTAGGATTATAAAGTCATACCTAAAAAACGGTTTTAGCGATGCTTCTGGATGGGGCTTTTCAGGATTTTCCGTGGTGATGCTTTCAGTAATTAAAATGCAAAAGCGAGGGTTCTATCTTTGGGATAGTACAGAGCGTATGCACGGACGAACGCATTCGCCAATTATTAAATGGAGATTGGGTTATACCGTTATAACCTTCTACCATGTTTGGAAGTATCCAATACGAGACTCGTATAGTGATTGCTTGGATTTAATAAAAGCCTTTGTTCTTAACGGTGATCAGATTTTTACTTCATACTCTATTGCAATGTATCAGAGACACAGGTGGTTTGGTTCCGCAAATCTCCAAGATATGTGTGATAGCGAGCAAAATCATATTCAACTCTTTAGCAAAGTTGAGGGTGCACAAGGTCATTTTACTGGTAGGTATCAAGCTATAAAGGCAATTGCAGGTTTAACAGGCAATGATGATTGGGATGATGAAGGATTTAGCGGAACTGAGACCAAAGAGAAAATGCTAGTCGAAGGCAATATGACCAAATTGGCATTTTTTACCATCGCTAGGGTCAATGTGCTTTATTATTTTGGTCATTATAGAGAAGCTCTTGACAGCAGCAAAGAAGCTGAAAAGTATTTAGACAACACCATAGGTGATATCGACGAATTTGATTACGCCTTTTACACCGCTTTATCCATAGCCGCGGCCTATCCAAAATTTACTGAATCAGAAAAGAATCAGTATAAAAAGCTGTTCAAAAAACAATTGAAAAAAGTCAGGTATTGGAGAAAGGGTTGTATGTCCAACTTCGATCAGCACTATCAGCTGCTGATAGCTGAATTAGCCGCAATTGAAGGTAAAGTAGAAAAGGCACTGCAGTTGTATGAAAAGGCTATGAACCTAGCTGCTAAGAATTCTTATACCTATGTGGAAGCAATTGCCAATGAGCGAGCGTCTCACTATGCCAATGAACACGAGTTTTTCAAGCAATCTAAGATTTACCTCAAGGACGCCTATAATAAATACTATCAATGGGGAGCCTTGGGCAAATGCAGACAATTGGAGCAAGACTATCCAAGCTTGTTAAAAACCTCCGAAATCAAGGGCTCAGCTAAGTCTACCGTTTCAACTCAAACTTCCTTTTCAAGTGCAGTATCCTTGGATTTAGCCTCAATTCTAAAAGCATCTCAGAGCATAGCCAGTCAGGTTAAATACGACGACTTATTGAAGAACTTAATGAACATCTCTATAGAAAATGCAGGAGCAGAGCGTGGTTGTTTAGTTCTAGAAAAAAATGGTCAATTAAATATTGAAGCTGAGGCACATACTGGCAAACACGGTACAAAGATTTTAAACTCTATACCAATTGAAGATTCTAACTTATTGCCTGTTTCATTAATCATGTACTGCTGGAGGACCCAAGAAAATGTGGTTATTGAAAATGCCCAACTCGACGATAGGTTTCATAAAGACGTATTTGTTAAAAATAATAACATACTGTCCATGCTCTGTGTTCCAATAACAGAAAAAGGCAGGATGATAGGCTTATTGTATCTTGAGAATAAGCTTATGAAAGGAGTGTTTACTGAAGAAAGATTGGAATTGCTGGAATTGCTCTCAGGGCAGATAGGAATATCCATTGAAAATGCTCTGCTCTATGAAAACTTAGAGGAGAAAGTTAAAATAAGAACCCTAGAGCTTGAACAGCAAAAAATAGAACTACAAGACGAGAAGGAAAAATCAGATAAGTTGCTTCTAAATATTCTACCCGAACAAACAGCCAAAGAACTTAAGAGCACAGGAAAGTATAAAGCGAGAAGCTATACCAATGTTACTGTCATGTTTTGCGACATAGTTGGTTTTACCAAATTAGGTGAAAAAATGGATGCGGCAATGCTTGTAAATGAAATTCACGAATTCTTTTCCGGCATTGACGATATAATAGAGAAACACGATATTGAAAAAATTAAGACAATTGGCGATGCATATCTCTGTGCAAATGGCTTATCTGAAACAGAAGATGGCAGTTCTGCAACGAAGATGGTAGAAGCTTCTGTTGAAATCATTGATTTCTTAAACAATCTCAATGCTAATAAAGAAAAGGATGGTAGAGCCAAATTTGAAATTAGAATTGGTATACATTCTGGACCAGTAATCGCAGGAGTTGTTGGGAAATCAAAATTTGCTTACGACATATGGGGCGATACCGTAAATACCGCTGCTAGAATGGAAAGCCATGGTGAACCAATGAAAATAAACCTCAGCGAAGAGACATATACCCAAGTCAAAGATATCTATCAATGTGAGCACCGTGGACGAATAGAAGCTAAAAGCAAGGGGCTAATCGATATGTATTTTGTTGACAGCCGAATTGAATCAAATCAAGCTTCTTCTTAATTTTTTTATCAGGAAATTTTGCGGCTCGAATAAATAGACAAACTTCGCATCGATGATTAAGGAGTACATCATAGAGAATGCTGAACTAAAGGTCACTGTAAAACGCAAAGGAGCGGAACTCAGTTCGGTGATCGATAAAAAATCTAGTGAAGAATTTATGTGGCAAGCAGGGGAAGAATGGCCTCGACACGCTCCAAATTTATTTCCTATTGTGGGCAGTTTATTAGATCATGAATACATTTATGAAGATGAAAAGTACCCTTTGTCGCATCACGGTTTCGCCAGAGATTTAGATTTTGACATGCTTCATCAATCCGAGCATTCCATTTGCTTTGTTCTGGAATGCAACGACTATACCTTCAAACACTATCCATTTATCTTTAGTCTACTCATTACCTATACTTTAAAAGCAAATAGCCTTACACAGACATTTAGAGTCATCAATGGTGATAGTAAAGAAATACCCATTTCTTTTGGCGGTCACCCCGCCTTTAACGCGCGTCCTGTTGATGAATACTATATAGTATTTAGTGAACCTGAGAGCGTGGTGTCCAACAGGTTGAGTGGTCCTTACATCAATGAAAAAGAACTAGAAATTATTGATGGAAATAGAATAGAGTTGACAAAGGAGATTTTCGAAGAAGATGCCTTGATTTTTCAGCAGCTCAATTCTGAGTTTGTCAGTTTAAAACACAAAAAAAGCAAACATCAAATAAAGGTCAATATTAAAGAATGGCCCTATCTCGGCATTTGGTCTAAACCAGGGGCGCCTTATGTCTGCATAGAACCCTGGCAAGGTTTGGCAGATTTTGCCGTGCACGATAAAAACATCAGGAATAAAAAAGGTATAATTTGGCTTCAGACTGAGCAGGAGATAAGCAAATCATTTAATATAGAATTCACCCCGCACTAATATGGCAGTATTTACATCAAGATCAAAAATAAGATTTCAAGATTGTGATCCATTTAATCATTTGAACAATGCTAGATATATTGATTACTTCTTGAATGCAAGAGCAGATCAGGTATTGGAACATTTTGATATTGATATATTTGGTGGGTCAGGATTTACTTGGTTAGTAGGCAGCAACCAAATCGCGTATTTTAAACCTGCGTTTTTGAATGAGGCAGTAACTATAGAAACTCAAATCATTGATTATAGTGAGAACAGTCTAGTGGTTGAGATGAGAATGTACGATGAGCCTAAAACACATTTGAAATCAGTACTTTGGGTAACTTCTATTCCAATTTCGCTCAAGACTCAAAGAGTGAGTCCGCACGACGAGCGCCTAATGAAATTGTTTGAGGAAAATGTAATAGTGTTAAATGAGAAAACTTTTGAAGATAGGAGAAAGCAATTATATCTTCAGAATAAAACTAAGTCTGCTTAATTTTTTCGTAATCGTCGCGATTTGCAGGATCCATTTGTCCGAGTAATTCAACCACTCTGTTCTTCATTCCGGCATCGGCCTCTTTGAATATATTGATGAGTTCTTCTCTCTTGGTATTAAAGAATATCTTAATCATTACCGCATTGGGTAATTGCTGTTGCACCAATTGAATTTTCTCAAGAGAAGCAAAGATAATTCTGCGCGCTTGCTCATTGTCATCCTTCATGATATCCATAGCCTTCATATGGTACTGGTAATACGCATTTCTCAAAGGCTTAAATCGAGGATCTAAAAGATTGTCTATGATGTAGTACTTGTTTCTGTTGCCTTTTCCGTCGCCAGGATTCCATCCCGGTGTGTTTTGAGCGATATTCCTAATAGATAGAGCTTTGTTGTAATAAGCATTACCACCTTCTGGACTAAAACTATCAAAATCTATCCCTATGATGATATTGGCATAAAAAGCTAAGAGCGTTGTGAGTGAATTGACATTAGCATCTTCTTGATACTCTAAAGTTTGGAAAGGGGCGTATTTGAAGTGAAACTCCTGATCAAAATGGCTAAACATAGGAGTGTTGTAGGTGGTTCCAAACACAGGTCTACTGCTAGAAATACTCACATTTGCGCTAAATTCATCGATATTGTATTTAGTGATATTTATCACCATATTACAATTGATTTTTTCGTGTTGCAAGACTTTATCACTAATCCATTTGCGCTGATTCATAAACTGCGCAATGGCAGTTTGCATCTCCACAAAAATATCCTTATTGGTAGCCTGAATGTTGTCCGTTCGCACTTGAACATTGCACTTTAGGTCTTGTGCCAAGGCCGTAATACTCAAAAAGATAATGCTGATTAATAGTCCTCTTAGTCGCATAAATATTTTTCTAAAAACTCAGTAATGTCTGCTGCTACTTCGCTTTTAGACTTGGTTTCAAATTTATGACTTTCGCCATTTTTTTCAATAATAGTTATCCTATTGGTGTCCTTTTGAAAGCCCGCACCTTTGTCATTCATGGAGTTAAGAACGATGAAGTCTAGGTTTTTCTTCTTCAACTTCGTCAAAGCATTATCATATTCGTTCTGAGTTTCTAGCGCAAAACCGACTAATATTTGATTTTCTTTAATTTGCCCTAAGCTGTAAAGCACATCTTTTGTTTTTACTAATTCGAGATTAAAGCTTGTATCGCTCTTTTTGATTTTTTGATCAGCCTTAGTTGCCGGTCTGTAGTCAGCAACCGCTGCAGCAAGAACTGCTGCATCTACTTTTGGAAAAAGTGTATTACATGCAGTATACATATCTTCTGCTGAAACCACTTGGTGTACTACAATTGATGGCTCTATATGCTGTTCTTGAACAGGTCCTAAAACCAAGTCAACCTCCGCACCTCTGTTTGCCATTTCATTGGCTATAGCTATTCCCATTTTTCCACTACTGTAGTTTCCAATGAAACGCACGGGATCCAACTTCTCGTGCGTAGGTCCAGCATTAACTAAAATGCGTTTGTTCTTTAAACTAGATTTTTTTTTTAAGTATAAGTCGATGAGCTCAAGAATGGTCTCTGGTTCCGACATTCGGCCTTTGCCCACAAGTCCAGAAGCCAATTCACCGTCTTCAGCCGGCAATTCAATATTGCCATAGCTTTTTAGGGTTTCAATATTCTTCTGAGTGCTTGGATGTGCGTACATATCCAAGTCCATGGCTGGAGCAAAGAACACCGGACAATCAGCAGATAAATAGGTAGCTGAAAGTAAATTGTCGCAGAGTCCATTCGCCATTTTGGCCAGAGTATTTGCAGTACAAGGAGCAATTACCATCAAATCAGCCCATTTGCCAATTTCAACATGATTGGTCCATTCTCCCTTCTCTTTATCATAGAATTCTGATAAGACCGGATTTTTAGAAAGAGTAGATAGTGTAAGAGGGGTGATGAACTCAAGTGCGTCTTTAGTTGCAACCACCTTTACTTCAGCACCACTTTTAATAAACAGGCGTACTAGTGCAGCAACTTTATAAGCTGCTATGCCGCCAGTAACACCAATGACAATGCGTTTATTATTTAGTTTCTTCTTTAGCAGGATTTCTA
>CBDUMX010000042.1:0-13253 GCA_965368435.1 uncultured bacterium | reverse complement strand
ACATTTGGTGCCAAAACAGCGAAAAGAACACGGTTTAAAGGCAAATCAATTCAAAGTTTCAGATAAGCATCTAGAAAAAATAGTAGATGAATACACTCGAGAAAGCGGTGTGAGGACATTAGACAAAAGGATAGCCAGTCTCTGCAGGTATCAGGCTAAGGAAATTGTCTATGAAAACAAACCCAAACCCACTATTTCTCTTCCCGTAATTGAGGAAGTTCTTGGTAAGTTTAAAATTGAGAAGGACTTGTACGAGAACAATGATGTTGCCGGAGTGGTAACCGGACTTGCGTGGACAAGTGTTGGAGGAGACATCCTTTTTGTGGAGAGCACCTTAACCAAGGGTAAAGGTAAATTAACACTTACTGGACAGTTAGGAGATGTAATGAAAGAATCTGCAATAACTGCAACAACCTGGTTAAAAGCCAATGCCGATAAGCTTGACATAGATCCTAAGATTTTTGATCAATACGATATTCACATTCATTTCCCAGCCGGTGGAATTCCAAAAGATGGACCTTCTGCAGGAATTACCATTTTAAGCTCTCTTGCTTCCTTGTTTACACAGAGAAAAGTAAAGTCGAAGATTGCAATGACTGGCGAAATTACCCTTAGGGGTAAGGTATTACCTGTTGGTGGCATTAAAGAAAAGATTCTCGCTGCAAAACGCGCTGGAATAAAAGAAATCATCATGTCTAGAACCAATAAGAAAGACATAGATGATATCAAAGCTGAATATATTAAAGATCTCACATTTCACTATGTAGATCAGATGTCGGAAGTTTTAGAATACGCTTTGCTCCAAACTAAAGTTAAAAACGCAATAGAATTCGAAATTACTGAAGAGAAAAAATAAGTCCTCTAGGCTATTTCTAGTTAGTTTCTTATCATTCCTCTACCGCTTATGATTCTTGTCATACTGCCCTATGATTTAATGGGCAAATAACTTGACGCACCTAAGTTAATCTTCTGATTTTCTGATATTTACTCATTAACTCACAACCGTCACCATTGAGACTGATATCGCTCATATTCTAGTCGTCATATTGTCAGTACGTTCGTGCAAGATATCGTAAAGTATACGTATCGTGACTAAAAGAATTAAAGCAATGAAAACCAAGAATCTATTTATCGCACTGTTTAGCCTACTAGCATTATTCGCTTGCAATAATGCCGCTGACAGTGGCGCTGCAGCTGGCGGTTCAGATGCAGACTTAGAAGGAAATAACCGCGGTCAAGCCTTTGTTGAAAGCGATGGCTTCGACAAAAATGTATTACAAGTTGCCCTAGAAAATGAGGATTTCTCAACCCTAGTTGCGGCAGTTCAAGCAGCAGAAGTTGAAAACGCATTAGTAAACGCCGGACCACTTACTGTATTTGCACCTAATAATAAGGCCTTTGACAAGCTTCCTGATGGCACAGTTGAAACATTGGTAAAACCTGAGAACAAATCAAAATTGGGTTACATACTAACTAATCATGTAGCTCCAGCTAATTATACCATCAAGACACTGAAAAAAGTAGCAGAGAAAGGTCAGAAACTATTTATGGCTTCCGGAGAATATGTTGAAGTAAAAGTTGAAGGTGATGACGTATATGTGGGAGGAACAAAAATCCTAGCCACAGTTAACGTAAGTAATGGCCTTATCCACGTGATTGAAGATGTAATACTTCCCGTATCAAAATAACAAATTATGAAAAAATCGATATATACACTTATTATTCTTTCGGCAGCTATGTTCATGTATAGCTGTTCTGGTGGGGGCGATCAAAATGCCAATACCAATGAAGAAACTACTACAGAAACTCAAGAAGAGGAATCTGATGACCCAATGGACAATAAAGGCATTGGACCAATTAGTTCAATAGAACTTGCTGAAATAGACCAAGCCCTCGTAAGTACAGGAGAAGAGCTGTTTAAATCAAAATGTAGCTCTTGTCACAAAGTAGACAAACGCTTTGTTGGTCCAGCAATTGCCGGAGTGGTTGCTAGAAGATCACCAGAATGGATTATGAATATGATTCTAAATCCTGAACAAATGGTTGAAGAAGATCCTATAGCTATGGAATTATTAGCAGAATACCTCTCTCCTATGGCTAACCAAAGCCTAACGGAAGAAGAAGCTCGAGCAATCTTAGAATATTTTAGAACCTTATAATACAAAAACAATGAAAACACTATTAAATATTGCTTTAGTATCCATTGCCTCCCTATTGATTAGCTGTGGTGGTGGAACTAAGAAATCAGGAGCATTAAACTCTAATGCTGCTGAGAAAGTCTACGTTCAACCAGGTGATTACGATGAGTACTACGCCTTTATATCGGGCGGTTTTAGCGGTCAACTTGCAGTTTATGGCTTGCCTTCTGGAAGACTCTTCAAAGTTATCCCTGTGTTCTCTGTAGATGCAGAAAAAGCGTACGGATTCAACGAAGAGACAAAGCCTTTGTTAAATACCTCTCACGGCTTTATCCCTTGGGATGACTCTCACCATCCAGACATCTCGCAAACGGCAGGTGAAATTGATGGCAGATGGGTGTTTATTAATGGAAACAACACTCCGCGTATCGCAAAAATTGACTTAACAACTTTTGAAACTACTGAAATCATAGAGTTGCCAAATTCGGCTGGAAACCACTCTTCATCATTCGTAACTGAAAATACTGAATACGTAGTAGCTGGTACCCGTTTCTCTGTTCCTATTCCGCAGAGAGATATGCCAATTAAAGATTATAAAGGCAACTTTAAAGGATCGCTATCGTTCATTTCTGTTGACCCAGAAGAAGGACATATGGATCTTTCATTTCAAATTATGATGCCAGGTTTTGACTATGACCTTGCCCACCCAGGTAGAGGCGAATCACATGGCTGGTTCTTCTTCTCTACATACAATACAGAAGAAGCAAGTACTTTAATGGAAGTTAACGCTTCTCAAAATGACAAGGATTTTATTGCAGCTGTAAACTGGAAAAAAGCTGAAGAATATATTGCTGCTGGAAAGTATAAAACTATGCAGACTAGGTATGCGCACAACGTATATGACGAAAGCACTCATTCTGCAACTTCAACTATTAAAACTGAAGTTAGATATCTAGACCCAGCTGAATGCCCAGGTCTTGTATACCTATTGCCTACACCTAAATCTCCGCATGGTTGCGATGTGGACCCATCTGGTGAATACATTGTTGGTAGCGGAAAACTCTCTGCAAACCTGACTGTTCACTCATTTAAAAAAATGATAGCAGCCATAGAAGCTGAGAAATTTTCAGGAGAGTCTTATGGTATTCCAATCTTAAACTATGACGACGTTGTAGCAGGTGTGGTTAAGCAAGCTGGACTAGGACCACTGCACACAGAATTTGATGGTAAAGGAAATGCATATACTACCTTCTTTATCTCTTCAGAAGTAGTAAAATGGGAATTAGGAAGCTGGGAAGTAAAAGACAGACAACCTACCTATTACTCTGTTGGTCACTTAATGATTCCTGGCGGAAATTCAAGAAAACCATTTGGTAAATACCTAGTAGCTATGAATAAAATCACCAAAGACAGATATCTACCTACAGGACCTGAGCTAACTCAATCCGCACAACTATTTGATATATCAGGAGATAAAATGGAATTACTCCTTGATTTCCCAACTATTGGTGAGCCGCACTATGCCGCAGGTTGTCCAGCAGACTTAGTTGCTAAGCGACAAACAAAAATCTTCAAATTGGAAGACAATAATCACCCATACGCCGCTAAAAATGAATCTGAAGCTAGGGTTGAAAGAAATGGCAAAGAAGTACATATTTATATGACCACCATCAGATCACACTTTGCACCTGATAATATAGAAGGTATTCAAGTAGGTGATAAGGTTTACTTCCACGTTACCAACCTAGAACAAGATTATGACGTACCTCATGGTATTAGTATGATTGGAGCTAACACCTCTGAACTACTCATCATGCCTGGACAGACGGAAACCTTCGTTTGGTATCCAAAACAAGTTGGTGTTTGGCCGTTCTATTGTACTGATTTCTGCTCTGCACTTCACCAAGAAATGCAAGGCTATGTTAGAGTATCCCCTGCAGGATCATCAGTACCTATCAGCTTCACGCTAGATGGGGAATAGTTATTATTAGAATATTGCATTTACGCATTATTGAGCAATAAATATACGGGCAGTAGTAATGCTGCCCGTTTTAAATAAACAAAGATGAAACGATCTAAAATAGTAATGCTTCTGAGTTCTATCATACTGCTTGGACTATTTACCATGCCAATATGGAACATTACCTTAGAAGCTCCTCAATATCCAACCCCTATCGGAATGAATATTCATATCACTAAACTCAGCGATATGAACCCTAACGATATTAAAAACATTAATCTCATGAACCACTATGTTGGAATGAAAGAAATACCCGATAAACTTCCTGAATTCGACATATTCCCAAAAGTAATAATCGGTATGGTTGTTCTTGGCTTGATTTTTGGCTTTGTCGGGAATCACAAACTTTACCTCCTCTGGTTAATAATCTTATGCGGTCTATGCATCGCTGGCATGTACGACTTCTACCTCTGGGAGTATGACTATGGCAATAGTCTAAGGCAGCTATCAAATTTGAAAACGACGACGGCTCGCCATTGGCATATCAACCACCACTAATTGGAACTAAGACAATACTTAATTTTGTTGCACATTCCTACCCTAGAGCAGGTGTTTCATTTTTAATTCTTGCTATCTTAGGAAGCTTTTATGCATTTAAACTGGGAAGCAAAACTAAATAACACATTAAATTCTATCGTATGAAAGCATTCAACACCTTGAAAATCATCAGTATATCTTCACTGCTTTTATTAGTAGCATGTTCAATTGAGCCTCAAGCTATTAATTACGGTAATGATCAATGTCACTATTGTAAAATGACCATAGTGGATGTTCAGCATGCCGCTCAATATGTCAGCGATAAAGGAAAACAATTCAAATTCGACGCTATTGAATGTATGATTCACGAGTTAAAAGACAAATCAGAAGAAAATTTAGCACATATACTGGTTGCCGATTTCAATAATCCCGGCACCATGATTAAAGCCAATGATGCCACTTACCTTATATGCGAAGAAATAAAAAGCCCAATGGGAGAATACCTCTCAGCCTTTAAGCAGAAGCAATCTGCTGATAGTGTTTGTGAATCTCTGGGAGGAGACGTTTTTAATTGGAACGATATAAAGATTGAACTCAATGCTAATTAGATTCCTCTCAATACTTATGGTGATTTTTTCAGCGCAGGCGCAAGCACGCAGCTTGAGAATTAAATCCAGTTCATCAAACAATAGTATACAAAAAGCAATTGAGCGAGCTGAATCTGGAGATACCATATTTATTGAGTCAGGTTACTATAAAGAACATGGTCTTATTGTAAATAAACCCTTGCATTTGATAGGGCAAGGCCAAGTTATCATTGATGGTGAGCATGTTGAAAGCATTATTACATTCACTACCAACCACTTTTCCTTAGAGGGCATTAAGGTAATTAATGTTGGCAAAAGTTATATTAAGGATTATGCAGCTATTCACGTCTCACACTGCGATTCTTTCAAAATTGCGAATAATACTTTTGAGCATGTTTTTTTTGGGCTTTTAATTGAAAAGTCTCACTTCGGCCTGATTGAATCAAATACTGTCTCCGCTGAAGCCGTAAATGAAGCTAGTTCTGGAAATGGTATTCATCTCTGGCATTGTTCTGATATGATCATTGCAAACAACAATTTATTTCAACTCCGAGATGGAATATACTTTGAATTTGTAACCAATAGCGAGATTTACGGAAATACTAGCAATAATAATTTGCGTTATGGACTTCACTTTATGTTTTCAAACAACGACAATTACCATCACAATACTTTTAAAAACAACGGTGCTGGCGTAGCAGTCATGTTTTCAAAATTCATTGAGATGCACCATAATCTGTTTGCAGATAACTGGGGCACAGCTTCTTATGGATTACTGCTCAAAGAAATATATGACGCTAGAATCTTTAGTAATGAATTTACTGAGAACACAGTCGGAATAAACGTCGAAGGAACAAACAGAATAGAGTATTCATCTAATGTCTTTAAGAGAAATGGGTGGGCAATCAAAATCATTGGAGCTTGCTATTCAAACTCATTTACTAAGAACAATTTCTTACACAATTCATTTGACCTTGCTTATAACACCCAGCTGAACGACAACATTTTCAATGCAAATTACTGGAGTGAGTACTCAGGATATGATCTTAACAAAGATGGCATAGGAGATATACCATATAGACCTGTTAAGTTGTTTTCTTATATAGTTAACAGAACACCTGAAGCCATAGTTCTTCTGAGAAGTTTATTCGTTTTTATAATCAACTTTTCAGAAAAAGTCTCACCTGTTTTCACACCAGACAAATTAATAGATCAGCAACCTCAGATGCGCGCATACTCATGATCCAGATAACTCAGTTATATAAAAAATTTGGTAAGGTAGAAGTACTCAAAGATTTAAATCTTGAAATTAAATCCGGAGGAATATTTGCAGTACTTGGACCCAATGGATCCGGCAAAACTACCTTGATAAAAAGTATATTGGGCATGGTAGTGCCAAACAAAGGCACAATAGCCATTCACGGTAAAAGCATCCGCAATAAATGGGAATACAGGAAATCTATTGACTATTTACCGCAGATAGCGAATTTCCCTTCCAATTTAAGTGTTAAAGAATTAATTGGAATGATTAGAAATCTGAGGTCCGCCGATACTAGCGATCAAGACCTTATCAAACTCTTCGGTTTAGAATCTTATTTGGATCAAAAACTTGGGAATCTCTCAGGAGGTACTAGGCAGAAAGTAAATATAGTGCTTACTTTCATGTTTAATTCGCCTATTATCATCTTAGATGAACCTACTACTGGGCTTGACCCAATTTCATTAATCCATTTAAAGGAGCTTATTAAAAAAGAAAAAGCTAATGGAAAAACCATATTGATAACAAGCCATATAATGAGTTTTGTTGAAGAAGTAGCAGATGAAATAGTATTTCTGCTCGATGGTAAAATTTACTTTAAAGGCCCAATTGCTGAACTAAAAACCCAAACTCAACAGGAAAATTTGGAACATGCAATTGCTAAAATATTAGAAGAACACATTGATTAAAATACTAAAATATAGCTTTTACGACTTAATGCGCAGTAGATGGAGTTATGTCTACTTTCTATTCTATTTAGCCTTGGGTTTCGTATTACTATTTCTAAACACTGATATATCAAAAGCGGTAATCACCCTCTTGAATATCATTATAGTTCTGACCCCACTGATTGGAACAATATTCGGTGTGATGTACTACTATAACAGTAGAGAATTCACTGAATTGCTCTTAGCACAACCCATTAAAAGAAGTACGATTTTCTTTGGGCAGTATGTGGGTTTAGCTCTTTCACTGTCTTTGAGTTTAGTACTGGGACTTGGTATACCTTTTATAGCCTATGGATTGTTTCAATCTGCGGCAATATGGGATTTCGGTATGCTGTTGGTTGTAGGTGGGATGCTCACATTCATTTTTGTTGCTTTGAGTTATAACATCGCTTTGTCTAATGAAAACAGAATTAAAGGTTTTGGATATGCAATCCTCTTATGGTTGGCTCTTGCAGTAATCTATGATGGTTTATTTTTAATATCATTGGTGTACTTTGACGATTATCCATTAGACAAGGTAGCACTTGCCCTTACCGCTTTTAACCCCATTGATCTTTCAAGGATACTTATCATACTTAAATTAGATATATCAGCACTTCTTGGCTATACAGGTGCAGTACTTCAACAATACTTTGGTACTGGTTTAGGCATATTGTACTCCCTCATATTAATGTGCATGTGGATAGTACTGCCACTACTAAGGATCTTAAGAGTTTCAAGAAATAAAGACTTCTAATTATAAGGAAAAAAGCCAATCGGCTATATCCTTAATTACCTCTTCATCAACGTTTTGTGGTATAAAATAATCAGCTGGGGTAGACATATCTCTTGTAGTAGGTGTAAATAAATGGGTGAGATCTGGATAAGACTGAAACCGCACATTATTCTTTGCCGACAAATGGGCACGCCAGATAGCATAATCATCCATAGTTATTTGATAATCTTTCTCCCCTTGCATGATGAACAATGGCATGGATAAAGAACTGGCCTTTTCTACCTGATTGTAGTCTGAAACACTTAACCAAAATTTAGCTGGCCAATATCCCATTAAATCTTTGGCTTCCGTATTCGGGTCGAATTTTACAGTACTAATCATATTTGCACGTTCTACTGCGGCATTAATAACTTTTCTTTCAGCTTTGCTGGTATCGCCATCTATAGCCGCAAGATATTTCACCTGATACACCATCAAATCTTGTATAGGTCGAGCGTTAGCTGAAAACAGAATCGCACCGTCTAAGGAAGACGCAGAATCAGCAATTAATGGCATTGCAAAGGCGCCTAAACTGTGACCAAGAGCAACTATATGACTGAAATGATAAGTAGTGTCACTATTGAACATCTCTATAGCGCTCAGTGCATCACTGATGGTTTCATCGTACAAATCAAATTGAGTCTGAAAGAGCTCAGGATATACTTTCGATCGTTTGTCGTACCTATATGTAGCAACTCCCTGAGCTGCCAATCCAAGCGCTAAATCATAGAAAACTTTATTAGGGCCGATGGTTTCATCCATATCGTGGGGTCCAGATCCGTGCACCAGTATAACTAATGGGCACTCTTTGCAATCCATAGGCATCATTAACTCTCCCTGCATTTTAAATGTATCCGTATGCAGTTCCATAGCCACCCTACTGATGGGTAACTCTTTGCCATAGGAGGGAATTTTGTATGAAAGTGGTCTAATTAGAATTCCACTAATTCGCCCGTCATTCTCAGTTAATTCTAGCTTAAAGGTTCCAGAACTAAAATGCAAGAATGCCGACTCAACTAAATAGTCTCCATTCTGGCTGACTTTAGGATCACTGTAATTTTCAAACGATCCAAAGGAAGCTTCGGTCTGTAACCAAATATCTTTAAGCTGTTTGCAGCTCACTTGTTTAGACAAGTTGTGATCAAATTTTTTATGTAGCTTTTTGAATTTTTTATTCGCCAGTAGATCAGCGGCTTCTTCTACATTTGATTGAGCAAATAAGTTGGCTCCTACAAGCAATAAAATACAAACTAGAATTCTTTTCACACTTATCAGACTCTTAAGCGGTATAGGTTGATGCATCATACTTTCTTAAAAGTTTTAAAAATACTTCAAAATCTTTAGGATACTCCGCTTTAATATTCAAAACAGTCCCGTCAATATCAGTAAAGGACAGTTCTGAAGCATGCAATGCTACTCTATTTATCATCGGTGATTCTGTTTTTGATTTTGAAATGCTGAAGTTTCTTTTCAATTCTGATAAGAATGGCAGTTTCCCGCCGTATACAGTATCTGCAGCAATAGCCGCATTTTGACTAGCCAAATGAATGCGAATTTGATGCAGTCTACCCGTCAATGGTTCCGCTTTCACCAAGGTATAATGGCCAAACTGCTCAAGCGTATTCAGAACTGTTGTACTCATTTTACCCTTGAGCGAGTTCACACTACTCCTACCACTTCTTGTTGTCACTAGAGGTATTTCCAATTTTAAATCCTCAAAGCGATGAAATCCAACTGAGATGGCGTGATATACTTTTTTCACCTTGCGTTTCTCAAATTGAATGGATGCATTTCTATAGGCATCCGCATTTTTTGCAATTAGAAGTAAACCGCTGGTTTCCTTATCTATTCTGTGGCATAGTTGATATTCTGGAAATTTGAGTTGAATGCGTTCAATCACAGAAGTACCATCTGCAACTCTTTCATGTAGACTCGACATACCAGAAGGTTTGTTTAATCCGAGGTAATTGCTGTTTTCAAATACGATCTGATTCTGTAGTTTAAATGCTTTCACCAGCTTGTAATTTATCAATTAGTTCTTCCAAGCTCAGTTTTGTATTAGAACCTGCTTTCATATTCTTTATTGATAGACTCCCACTTGCCATTTCATCATCGCCAATTGTAATACAATATTTCACGCCTATTTTATCAGCATAATTGAACTGTTTCTTGATATTTTTATTATCGGGAAATACCATGCATGAAATTGCTGCCGACCTTAATTCATTGGCAATATCAAATGCATACTGTTGTGCTTTTTCATCAAAGTGACAGAGTAAAACATCCAATTGATCTTCAACTTCCTCACTGAACATATTTCCAGACTCTAAGACATCATATATTCTGTCGATGCCAAAAGATATACCAACTCCCGATACATCCTTCAATCCAAAAACACTGGTTAAATCGTCGTATCTACCTCCACCCGAAACACTGCCTATACCGCTGTCTGGAATTATAGCTTCAAAAATGCATCCGGTATAATAATCTAGACCACGTGCCAGGCTTAAATCCAATTGAATCTTAATATTTAACTTCTTATTTGCAATGTACTTCAGTATACTTCCAAGATCATCTATCGCACCTAAAGCATGTGTATTTTGATTGAAAACTTCGGCCAATTGATCCAAAGAACTTTGGCTTAGTTCCACTTGATTGATAAATTTAAACAGCGATTCACTTTTGCTAGCATCAACGCCCAGTTTTTGCAGTTCATCTATTACTCCCGACTTGCCAATTTTATCAAGTTTATCAAGCGTCGAAGTAAATTTTGTCACTGCAAAATCTAACTTTAGTTCATCCACCATAGCTTCTAAAAACTTGCGATGGTTTATTTTTAATACTGCTGAGCTGAGTCCTAATGAGCTAAACACTTCATTGTATATCAACACCAAATCAGCTTCATTTAAGAGCGATTGAGAGCCAATAATATCTGCATCGCATTGAGTAAATTCTCGGTATCTCCCTTTTTGCGGTTTGTCGGCACGCCAGACCTCCTGAATCTGGTATCGCCTAAAAGGAAAGCTAATATCATTTCTGTGCTGAACAACATATCGAGCAAAAGGAACTGTTAAATCATACCTCAATCCTTTTTCACTCAGAGCATTTATCAGTTTTGAATTGTCGCCATTATCTATATATTCAGCTTTTAATGAACGACTTACATCCCCACTATTAAGTATTTTAAATAAAAGCTTATCGCCTTCAGCTCCGTATTTTCCCGTTAGTGTACTCAAATTCTCGATAGCCGGAGTTTGCAAGGGAGCAAAGCCATACTTCTCAAATACCGTTCTGATAGTATCTAGAATATAGTTCCTTTTTTTGACTACCTCTGGACTAAAATCTCGCGTTCCTTTGGCATTCGAGGGTTTTTGCATGACGCAAATTTAGTAAACGCTTAATGATAAGTGTTACTAATTATCCTGTGATTATAATTTTGGATATAGGCTTTTAAGTTATGAGCCAGTATCTTAACTTCCTTTGGCAAGCTATTCATTAAATTTTTAGTGTGTTGAGGGTCTAAATTATTGTTATAAAGTGATATCACTTTATCGCCTGCCATACTCAGTGTTAAATTTTTAGACGTAATACTGTACACTCCACCGTCAAAATGTATAATGTCTTTTTCACTCCCATGCAGTACACTTCGTCCAAAAGTCATCAGTTTAGTCTCCCTACCACAAAGGCTTACAAGGCTTGGGAGAATATCAAGATGTTGACAATTGGCATTCACTTCCGCAGCCGTATCCGCTGTAGGTGAGTAAATAAACAATGGAATGGCATACTTCCCATTAGCCGTCTGATACATTCTACTTTCATTTATAGAACTGTGGTCTGCCGTAATAACAAATACCGTGTTCTCATACCATTTGCTTTTTGCTGCTTCAGTAAAAAAATGCTTAAGGGCAGCATCTGTATATGCTATGGACTGGTGAATAGGTAGATTTCCTTTTGGCAAATACTGAAATTCTTTGGGAACGCTGTATGGGTGATGACTACTTAAACTAAATACTGTCGATATCCATGGCTCCGTTTTCTTTGAAAGTTCATCGGCATAATAGCTAAAATAATGATGATCATAAATACCCCAACTTCCATCATCATGTCCGCTAAATGGATAGGATTGTTTGCCATAGTATTCATCTAATCCGTGTGATTTTAAAAAGGGTTTAAAACCCATAGATTGCTCATCTGCACCGTGATAAAAACTAGAAGTATAGCCGAGAGGCTTAAACAAATCATAGATAGATACTACATCATTGTGAGCGTAGAGTGAACTGAGATAAGGGATGGGCATCAATGCAGGAACTCCTGTAAAGATAGACGCCACTGCATCCATAGACCGTAATCCGTTTGCATACGCATTGGTGCAATAAATTGAGTGTTTTGTTAAACTGTCTAAGAATGGTGTGTACGAGGGTCGATTATCCCTATTCATGCCTGTGTACTCCAAACCAAAGCTTTCAAGAATTATAATGCAAATGTTCTTAATACTATCTGATCCTTTAAGGGTAGCAATATCGTTTTGCTGCCATTTTTGTAATTCGCTATCCGACATATACTTAAATTCACTGAGCCCCTTTTGAGGGATAGATTCTAATAAGATATAGGCTGGACTCATGGCTGAGACGGCCAAATCAGCTTCAAGCTGTTCATAGGCATCCAGATGATTTAGAGGTTTAAGACTGAAACTTCCTCTTGCTGCTATAGCCCAACTGCAGAAAATGATAAATATATAAAGAAACTTAAGTGGTTTGCTCAATGTAAATTTTGGCAGCATTAATAATTGAGTTAGAACAGCACTTAATATAATTAGCACTGGAATTGCCCACCAATAATCCCTTATATATGATATAATCACTGGCCATTCTTGTCCGCCAATAATGCTAAATAGTTCCTTGCCCACTATAGTTTTAGTTAATGGAAAGTAGAAAACAGCTATAAAGCAGTATAGCAGGAAGCTAAGAATTAGCAAGAAGGCAGTAGTCAGTTTAACTCTTTTTATAAATTTCCTGGGATAGAACCACTCGATTGCCATGATAATAAGTAATAAACCAAACCAATACGATAGCGTCTTGAGATCGAATAAAGTGCTTGTTTTCAGGTAATTATAACTAAACAGATCCACCAATCCTCCTTGACTTTCATTCATAAAATTGAATAATAGTCGCGGTATCCAGCACATCAGTAATAGTACTAGTAGGAACAAAACAGATTTAATTATAGCTTTTATTAGCATTCGCCTTGAATAGATTACAAAAATTGCTAATTTTGCGGTCCATTTATAAAAA